>CAJOOE010000060.1 GCA_905236145.1 uncultured Selenomonadaceae bacterium | reverse complement strand
AGCATTGGAGGGTTTCTTTTACTATAAGAAATTTTTATCTACCACCACTTGAAGTGGTGGTTTTTAATCATGCCTATTCGGCGTAAAAAAAAGCCGCCGCGTCTTTACGACGTGACGACTTCTGTTTTTTTGAACGGATTAAAAAATTTTAACCGAGAATTGTTTCTTTGTTTTCAAAAATTTCAAGTGCCGGTGCACAAGCTCCGCAATCGCAATACTTCGCACCTTTTGCTTTGAGTTCGTCTGCGTGTGCGATAAAGCCTTTTATTCCGTCGCCGAACATTTTTGCCGCAACGTCCGACCGGGCAAAGGCAACGAGTTCGTCAATGGTTGTAACTCCGTTTTTTATTTCCTCAATCATCTTTTCGGCTTTTTCCTTTTCGTCGGCTTTTCCGGTCGAATCGATCCAAGCCTGTCCCGCCGCTTTCAAATTCGGATTGCAACTCGGAGCCGCAATCATTGCCTTCGCTTTTTCGATTAAAGTTTTTTTGTCCATAAGTTTATTACTCCTTGAAATACTTTTGAGCACCCTCGTTCATTTGAATGAAGTCAAGTCCTTTGAGTGCGCCGTCTTTTGTAATTTGTTTTGCCGCAGAATGAGCCGCCGCAAGTTTGTCAAGATTACTGAAGATTGCTTTTGTAATTGCGTAACCTTTGTCTTTGTCTACGCGATCCGTTGCGATGAGGATAGCCATAACGCTGACGCTCCGGACTTCTTCATCAAATCCCTGATACACGCCCGCCGGGATTGTGACTTTGGTATAGAACGGATAATCAATGCTCAAAGACATTGCGTGTTGATCGTCAATCGGGAGAAGGCGAATTTTATTTTGGGACGCAATATCCTGAACCGACGCAGTCGGATAACCTGCAGTCAAGAATGCCGCATCGACGTTTCCGTCTTTGAGAGCACTTGCACCTTCCGCAAATGAGAGGAATTGTTCGTCAATATCGTCGTAGGTTATTCCGTAAGCCTGAAGAATTTGACGGGCATTTGCCTCCGCACCGCTGCCGGACGCACCGACCGCAACTTTCTTGCCTTTCAATTCGTCAATGGATTTGATTCCGGAAGAATCGAGCGTGACAAATTGGCAGGTTTCCGGGTAAAGAGCCGCGATGCCTTTGATGTTGGTGACTTTGTCCGGGAACATTTCCTTGCCGTTGACGGCGTAATAAGTTATGTCGTTCTGGACGATTGCAAGGTCAACCTGTTCATCTTTGAGCATATTGATGTTTGCTATGGATGCACCGGTGCTTTGAGCATTGGCCTGCATGCCTTTGATGTCTTTATTCAAGACTTCAGCTATTGCCCCGCCGATGGGGTAATAAGTTCCCGCCGTGCCGCCGGTTGCAATGTTTACGAATTGTTCTTTCGTTGCCGAATCTCCGCCGCAACCCGCAACACCGACCGCCATTGCGAGAGCCAGACCCGCAGTCAGGACTCTCTTGAAAATTTTGGATAACTTCATTTTGGTACACTCCCTTTCTTGAAGTAAATAATTGCTGTGCCGGAATTATAACATAAACCGGTCAAATTTATCAAGATTTTATATTTGTTTCTTCCGGATTAAAACACAAAAAAACCGGCAAATTTGCCGGTCGTAGCGGTAAAGGAATTTTGTTTAATCGGTTAATCCCTTACATTTTAATTTTTATTTCTTGTCGTCTTTGACTTCCGTAAATTCCGCATCAATCGTGTCGTCGTCTTTCTTGTCGGTCGAATCGGAATTTTCTTCTTTCTTTGTGAAATCTGCGTTCGGCTGTCCCTGTTGATTCATTGCACCGCTTTTGTAAGCCGCCTCGCTCAATTTGTAGAGAGCCTGACGAACGTCTTCGGTCATTTTCTTCAAAGTTTCCGGATCGCCGCTTTCAAGTTTATCCTTCAAAGAGCTTGCCGCCGAACGAACATTTTTGATAAGTTCGTCGTCAACCTTGCCTTCAAAGTCCTTGCAAGTTTTTTCCGCCTGATAGACGGTCTGCTCGGCATCATTTTTGGCATCTGCCGCCTCGCGTTGTTTTTTGTCCTCAGCCTCATGAGCCGCCGCCTCGTCAACCATGCGTTGAATGTCGTCCTTGCTCATGCCGCTTGAAGATTGAATGGTTATTTTCTGTTCGCGACCCGTTCCCTTGTCTTTTGCGGAAACATTGACGATACCGTTGGAATCAATATCGAAAGTAACTTCAATCTGCGGAATACCTCTCGGAGCCGGCGGAATATCGCTCAAAACAAATTTGCCCAAAGTCTTGTTACCCGCCGCCATTTCACGTTCGCCTTGAAGGACGTGAATTTCAACGCTCGTCTGATTGTCCGCCGCAGTGGAAAATACTTGAGATTTTGTCGTCGGGATTGTGGTATTGCGTTCGATGAGTTTCGTGCAAACGCCGCCCAGAGTTTCAATTCCCAGAGAAAGCGGAGTAACATCAAGCAGAGTAATTCCCTGTGCACCTTTGTCGCCGGAAAGTACGCCGCCCTGAATCGCCGCACCTATCGAAACACATTCGTCCGGGTTTACGCCTTTTGAAGGTTCTTTGCCCAAAATTTCACGAATTGCATTCTGTACCGCCGGTATTCTTGAGGAGCCGCCGACGAGAAGAATTTTGTTGATGTCGTCGCCGGAAAGTCCCGCGTCTTTCATTGCCTGTTTTGTCGGTCCCATAGTGCGTTCGACCAAGTCGCGGGTAAGTTCGTCGAATTTCGCCCGGCTCAAAGTCAATTCCAAATGTTTCGGGCCGCTTGCGTCGGCGGTGATGAACGGAAGATTTATGTTTGTCGAAGTCATTGAACTGAGTTCGATTTT
>CAJOOE010000059.1 GCA_905236145.1 uncultured Selenomonadaceae bacterium | reverse complement strand
TGAATTTAATTAACGGCTATACGGGACAATTTTCGTTGGGGCACGCGGGCTTTATGGCGGTCGGAGCTTATGTCGGCGTTGTGGCAACGGTAAAATTCGGTCTGCCTTTAATCGTCGCTTTGCTTTTGGGAGCGGTCGCCGCCGGTTCATTGGGATTTTTAATAGGACTTCCGACTTTGCGACTTCGCGGAGATTATCTTGCCATAGCGACTTTGGGACTGGGCGAAATTATCCGGATAGTGATAATGAACATTGATTACGTCGGCGGTGCGGCGGGATTTAAAGGTATTCCGCATTATACAAATTTTGCTTGGGTTTTCTTCGTAATGCTGATAACTCTTTTTGTCATCAAAAATTTTGTAAATTCGGCACACGGGCGAGCCTGCATAGCAATTCGCGAAAATGAAATTGCGGCTGAGGCCATGGGAGTAAATACCACCCGTTACAAAGTCATGGCGTTTACAATCGGGGCGGCGTTTGCCGGGATTGCCGGCGGACTTTTCGCTCACCAATTTTATTTGATAAGTCCGAACTCCTTCACCTTCATGGCGTCGTTCAATTATTTGATAATGGTTGTTTTGGGCGGCTTGGGTTCGATAACCGGCTCGATCGCCGGTGCATTTGTCGTAACATTTATTTCGGCGGCATTGGCATCTTTCCCGGAAGTCAGAATGATAATTTACGCTTTGGCTTTAATCTTGCTGATGTTCTATCGTCCGCAGGGACTTTTCGGATATATGGAAGTAACAAATATGCGACCGATAAAAAAATTTTTGGATAAATTTTCCGGCAGTCCGAAACCGGTTTAAGCCGGAAAGGTTTCACCTTTCCGACTGTCCGGCTGTCAATCCGCCGCGTGCGGATTATTTTTTTTGCGGATTTTTGAATCGGTCAATTTTTCTCAATGCCCTTAATGCCCTTTCCCGATTTTTTACCGGGCTTTCCGGCGTTCTTGTCTTTGACGAAAAGTTTCAGCACCAAAAATCCCAAAGCCGCACCGGCGACGATATAAGCGTCGGTTTCACGGAAAAAAGATTGTTCGCCGCTCTCGTTCCATTTGACTATAATTGCCAAGATCACGGCGACGACCACCAAAACATTGGAAATCAATCTGCCGTATTTTTTCAAAAATTCCATTGCAAGCACTTCCTTTAACTTGATTTTATTTTGCATAACGCTTAAAATAAGCGGAGTTTATTGAAAGGGGAAATTTTTTAAAATGGGTATACTCGATAAGGTTAAAAGTCTCCTGCCCAAAAGAAAGCCGCCGGAGCTTAAAAATAACGCACCGAAAGAGAAAGAGAACATCAGAAAGACTTTTGCCGCACACTGCAACGCAAACCACGATACGAAGGACGGCAAACTTTGTGCAAAATGTACCGCTCTTTTGACGACTGTAATGCTCAAAATAAACCGCTGTCCTTACGGCATTACAAAACCGATTTGCGACAAATGCGAAACTCCCTGTTTCGGCGAAGATGCCACGCGGGAATTTTTGGAGATAATGAAGTCCGGTCAAAAGAAAATGTATTTCTCCCACCCGATTATGGCCATTAAGCACAAAATTGCCGGCATGGGTGCGGATTATGCAAAAGTTCAGCGGGACAAAAAATCCACCGAAAAACAGAAAGAGCAGGAAGAAAAGATTAAGGCAAAAATTGCCGGTGCGATGAAGTCGCCGAAAGGATCCGGCAAAAAATCAAAGAAGAAGAAGAAAAAATAAAATTTCTTTGACCGCCGGGAGAAAGAATACATTGAAAAAGTCTTTCGGTCAACAGTCAAAAACAAAATTGCCGGAAATTCCGGCGTTTTTTTATTGTTCGGATTGTTGACCGGAAAAAAATTATATGACGAAAAAATGCAAATGAAGTTGACCGGAAAAGTTTTTGCAAGTATAATCACAATCGGAATTTTTGTTTGATCTCATACAAATTTATCAGAGGAGGAATTTTTCATGAAGGACATTCGGATAAGCAGCCCGATGTCCGGTACGTTGATACCTTTAAACGAGGTGAACGATCCGGTATTTGCGGGCGGTGCGATGGGACGCGGTGCGGCGGTCAAAAATCCGGAAGGCAAAGTCTATTCGCCTTTTGACGGTGAAATTACCGTATTTTTCCCCACTCATCACGCAATCGGCTTGAAATCCGACGACGGTATCGAACTTTTGATTCACGTCGGCATGGACACCGTTTCGCTCAACGGCGAATTTTTCACGCCGAAAGCGGAAGTCGGCGACAGAGTCAAACGCGGTCAACTTTTGTTGGAATTTGATCCGGAAGGCATCAGCTCAAAAAATCTCGACACGACCACGCCGGTTGTCGTAACCAATCACACGGAATTCGGCGACATTACTTTTGAACTCAACGACCAGGAAGTCACTTCAAAGGCTCCCGCCGAAGATTCAACCCAAAAGGTTGCCGTTGAAAAGGATCCGGAAGATTCAAAATACGACAACCTTCCCAAACACGAAAGAGTCGCACATTTGATTATGAAATACATCGGCGGACCGGATAACGTCCGTGCAGCCGAACACTGTGCGACCCGCCTTCGTCTTATCGTCAACGACAAATCAAAGATTCAGGAGAAACAGATTGAAAACATTGACGGCGTAAACGGACAATTTTTTGCCGCTCAACAGTATCAAATCATTCTCGGCACCGGCTTTGTCGATAAGGTTACAGATTTCTTTGTCACTTTGAAACCGGGACTTTCGGCGGGCGGCAACAAAGAGGCGGCTTACGAACAGATGACACTCGTGCAGAAAATTTCCCGTACGCTCGGCGACGTTTTCGTTCCCATTATCCCCGTTCTCGTTGCAACAGGTTTGTTTATGGGTATTCGCGGTGCTCTCCTTTCACTCGGCAGCGAATGGGATCCGACTTTCCTGAAGATGACTCAGGTTTTGACGGATACGGCTTTTGCATTTTTGCCGGCTCTCGTCTGCTGGTCAACAATGAACAAATTCGGCGGCACTCCGGTTATCGGTATCGTTCTCGGTTTGATGCTCGTTTTCCCGGCTCTCCCGAATGCTTACGTCGTCGGCGGATTTGCAAATACTTTGAAAGACTTGGGAATTACTTGGCAAGAGGCTGCACAAATTGCGGAATATGCGGACAAAGTTCCCATTCCGCTCGATTTGGGATTTGTAACCATTCCGCTCGTCGGCTATCAAGGTTCGGTTTTGCCGGCGTTGGTACTCGGTATTTTTGCCGCAAAACTTCAGCATTGGCTCAAGACTTTCGTCCCGGACATCATCGACTTGATCGTTACTCCGTTCCTCACTTTGGCAATTTCAATGATGCTCGGTTTCATCGTTATCGGTCCGATAATGCACGGCGTTGAGCAGGCTGTATTCGGAGCGGTTCAATCCTTCCTTGAAATTCCGGGTATCGGCGGTTTGGTTATCGGCGGATTCCAGCAAGTTATTGTTGTATTCGGCGTTCATCACGTTTTCAACGCTTTGGAGGCTTACCTCCTCAGCACGACCGGTGCGGATCCGTTCAACGCGATTATCACCTGTGCGACAATTTCGCAGGGCGGTGCGGCTTTGGCTGTTGCATTGAAAACCGTTGACAAGAAAAAACGTGCTCTTTACATTTCTTCCGCAGTTCCGGCATTTTTGGGAATCACCGAGCCGGCAATTTTCGGTATTAACCTCCGCTTTATGAAACCGTTCATTTACGGTTGCTGCGGCGGTGCGGTCGGCGGTGCAATTTCCGGTTTCTTGGGACTTGCCGGCACCGGCATGGGCATAACGGTTATTCCGGGAACTTTGCTTTACATGAACGGGCAACTTCTCCAATATTTCATGGTCAACGGAATTGCCCTTGCGGTAGGTTTCGGCTTGACTTATATGCTTTACAAGACCGAAGAATAAGATTGAATTTTAATTCGGAATAAAAAAAAATTTCCCCGTGTTCCCGGTTTTCGGGAGTGCGGGGATTTTTTCTTTTGCTGCCGGACAAATCAAAAAGGCAAGACCGAAATTTTTCAAGTCTTGCCTTTGTCAATTTCATCATGGTGCGTTCGGTGCGACTCGAACGCACGACCCACAGCTTAGAAGGCTGTTGCTCTATCCGACTGAGCTACGAACGCATTATTTTCAAACGAGTGCTATTATCCTTCATTTACAGTCTTTTGTCAATATCCGGCGAAAAATTTCTTCGCGAACTTCACGAGCCCCAACGGAAAATATAATTCAAGTCAACCGACAATCCCGGAAGAATTGAAACCGGAACTTCATATTTGACATCTTTCTTTTCTTCGTCCGTCAATCTTTCGATTTCGTAAGGAGTGTAATGCTGATATTCTCCGGTCAATTCAAACTTCCCGTCCGTCAAAATATAAACCTCAACGCACTTCATAAAGGGATCTGTGATCCAATATTCTTTTACGCCGTTTGCCTCGTAAATATCTTTTTTTAAAGTCCTGTCCCGGTGTTTTGTGGATTTTGAAAGAACTTCGACGACCATATCCGGCACACCGTGAATGGCACCGCCCCAATTTATTATATCCTTGTTTTTCGGAAGTATGACGGTCAAATCCGGCTTAAACAAAGTCCCGTCCGGCAAATGTACATCAATATTATCGGTACAAACATAACCGGTTATATCGTTCTTCAGCATATGATATTCGATAATTGATGCCAAACTGACCAAAGTTACATTGTGTCCGATATTCGGTGCAGGTGCCATGATTTTAACTCCTCCCAAAATTTCGTAATTGTCCCTCATATACTCAAGGCGTTCGTTAATCATTATGTTCGACCTCCTCCGAAAAAATTTTTTCACACGGAAGTATTTAACGGCATTGAACTTTTCAAAAGTTTTTTCGCAACGGCAAGCATCAATTTTATTCTGTTGAGCTGATTGACTTCCGAAGAACCTGCATCGCAGTCAATGGCGACAATGTTTGCATTTTCATAACTTTCCCGCAAATTGTGCATTACGCCCTTGCCGGTGATGTGATTCGGCAGACAGCCGAAAGGTTGAAGGCAGACGATATTGTCCACGCCTTCCTCAATCAATTTCACCATTTCGCCGGTCAAAAACCAACCTTCACCCGCCATATTTCCGGTGCTGACGTGACGGGCGGCAAGATTTGCGGTTTCCTTAATCGAATACGGAGCTCTGAAGTGTTTCGATTTTTTCAAAGCATTTTTCATCGGACGGCGGAAAAATTCAATCAGTTGAATGAACATTTCCGCAAAGAGTTTGTTTTTAAATTCGCCGCCGAGAAGTTTTCTTTGAACGATTGCATCGTAAGCGGTATAAAGGAAAAAGTCCGTAAAGTCCGGCATGACGACTTCCGCACCTTCCGCCGCCAAAACTTTTTCAAGGTGATTGTTTGCGACCGGGTGATACTTCACCAAAATTTCGCCGACAATCCCGACTTTCGGCTTGTTCAAATTTTCATCAATTTCAATCGCGTCAAATTGCCGGACAATTTCCCGGATATTTTTGCGGAAAGTCAAATAATTTCCGGTCACGAGATCGGATTTCGCAACGGTCATAAATTCTTCAAAAAGCCGGTCGGTTTCTCCCTTGCGAATTTCATAAGGTTTCATTCTGTTTGAAACATTCATCAGCAAATCGCCGTAAATCGAACCCTTAATCGCATCAATCAAACAATCCCGGCTGAGTTCAAAAGCGTCCGTTTCGTCCGGCAGTCCGTAACAGGCAAAGACCGGAACTTTGTCAAAGCCGGCAAATTTTAACGCACGACGCAAAACGCTGATATAATTTGTCGCTCGGCAGGCTCCGCAGGTCTGGAAAAGAACGATCGAAGTATTTTCCGGATCACATTCGCCGGACTTCAACGCACTCAAAAGCTGCCCGATGACAACTATCGCGGGATAACACATATCGTTATTGACATATCGAAGTCCCAAGTCAATCGCCGCTTTGTCGGGCAAATCCGGTATCAAAATTCTGTAGCCGTACTTCTGCAGAACGGTTTGAATCAGTTCAAAATGAATCGGTGCCATCTGCGGGGCAAGGATCGTGTGAGTTTTTTTACACTCCGGAGTAAAGCGGGGACGGTCGGCAAATTTCACCGGCGAATAATTTACCGGCTTTTTGCGTTTAAGTGCGGCAAGGAGTGAACGCAGTCTTATTCTCGCCGCTCCCAAATTTGAAACTTCGTCCAATTTTATCATCGTGTAAATTCTGCCGTGACTTTCCAAAATTTCCTTGACCTGATCCGTCGTCAAAGCGTCCAATCCGCAGCCGAAAGAACTCAACTGAACCAAAGTTATGTTTGAATGTTCCGCCGCGAATTGTGCCGCGTGATAAAGTCTGGCGTGATAACTCCACTGATTTACAACGGAAATTTTCGACGAATTTACCGGAATATGATAAATTGCGTCCTCCGAAATTATCGGCAGGTTGTAAGACTGAATCATTTGAGCGATTCCGTGATTTATTTCCGGGTCAATGTGATAAGGTCTGCCGACAAGCAAAATTGCCCGCTCTCCGGTTTCTTCAATTCTCTTTAAAACTTCGTCGCCGAATTTGCGAACGTCGGAGCGGTAATTTTCAAGTTCCGCCGCCGCCTTGTCAACAGCCGAAGAAATTTCCGTTGAGCTTATCCCTTCCGAAATCAATTCTTCCGCAAGTCGGCGTTTCAATTTTTTCATATCGTGAACGGGCAGGAAAGGTTGCATAAACTTAATTTCCTTCTCCCGCAAAATGTCCATATTGCCGCGAATGTTTTCGGCGTAAGATGCGACGATCGGACAGTTGTAAAAATTGTCGGAGCGTGTATCGAAATTATACGGCTCGCAGGGGTAAAAAATTTTCTTTATTCCGCGTTCGATTAAATCCATGATGTGACCGTGTGCCAATTTTGCCGGATAGCAGAGGGAATCACTCGGAACGGTCGCCATTCCTTTATAAAAAAGTTTTGCGTTCGATTCTGCGGAAAGTTCCACGCGATAACCCAATTCCGTGAAAAATGTATGCCAGAAAGGATAATCCTCATAGATATTCAAAGTGCGGGGAATACCTATAACGCCGCGTTTCGCATTTTCTTCCGGAAGAGATTCGTAATCGAAAACCCTTTTATATTTGTATGCGAAGGCGTTCGGGATTTCGGATGCGGCAAATTTTCCGCCTGTACCGCGTTCGCAGCGGTTGCCGGTGAAATATTTCCCGCCGTCCGGGAATTTTTGCATGGTTATCAGGCAGTTGTTTCCGCAACGTCCGCAACGATAAGATTTTGTAACGACTTCAAAATTTTCCAGCTTGTCTGCGGTGAGAAGTTTTGAATTTTCGCCGGTATTCGACTCCAAAGCAAGGACAGCCGCACCGTAAGCCCCCATAAGCCCGGCAATATCGGGACGAATTACTTCCCGGTGCAAAAGTTCTTCAATCGAACGCAAGACCGCATCATTGTAAAAAGTCCCGCCCTGCACGACGATATTTTCTCCGAGTTCGTCAAAATTTTTCAACTGCATGACTTTAAACAGAGCATTTTTTATTACCGAAAGAGCGATGCCGGCGGAGATGTCGCTGACGCTTGCACCTTCTTTTTGAGCCTGTTTGACTTTCGAGTTCATGAAAACGGTGCAACGCGTCCCCAAATCAACCGGAGCGTCCGAAGTCAAAGCTTTTTTCGCAAAATCGCCGACGGTCATATTCAAACCTTGTGCAAAATTTTGAATAAACGAGCCGCAACCGGCGGAGCAAGCCTCATTCAAAGTAATATTTCCGATCGCTCCGTCTTTGACGAAAAAGCATTTCATATCCTGTCCGCCGATGTCGAGGACAAAGGAAACTTCCGGACAAAATTCCCGGGCAGCCCGGAGATGAGCAAAAGTTTCGACTTCCGAGCCGTCGGCATGAACAGCGGCTTTTACAATATATTCGCCGTAACCCGTCGTAAAAACGCCGCCGATTTCGACTCCCTCCGGCAATTCGGCGTAAAGCGAACGGATCTGATTTATCACGGTTTTCAAAGGAGAGCCTTCATTCGAGCCGTAATTTGTATATAAAACTTCCTTATCTTTCCCTATTGCACAAATTTTTGTCGTCGTGGAGCCGGCATCAATTCCCACAAAAATTTTCCCGCGATAATTTTTTAAGTCCCCGCGTTTAACTTTTGCGGCATCGTGGCGGCGGCGAAATTTTTCATAATCCGCCGAATCTTTGAACAGAATAAAATCTGCTTTGCGAGTTTCGGATTTTGCGGCGGCATCCGCTTTTTTTATGGATTCTTCAAGTTGTGCGACGGAAAATTCTTTCGCCTCTTCGCCGAGAGCCGCACCGATTGCGACGAAATAATTTCCGTCTTTTGTATCGGCAACATTTTCCGGAGAAAGTTTCAAAGTTTCGACAAATCTTTTTTTGAGTTCCGGCAAAAAATGCAGCGGTCCGCCCAAAAAAGCGACTTTTCCGGCAATCGGTCTGCCTTGTGCCAAATTTCCTATCGTTTGATTTACGACCGCCTGAAAAATCGACAGAGCAATATCGGCTTTTTTCGCCCCGTCATTCATCAGAGCTTGAATATCGGTCTTGGCAAAAACTCCGCAACGCGATGCAATCGTGTAAATTTGTTTTCCTTTCTCCGCAAGAATATTTAAACCGGGTGCGTCGGTGGAAAGGAGTGAAGCCATGTGATCTATGAAAGAACCCGTGCCGCCGGCACAAACTCCGTTCATTCTGACTTCCGGCGCACCGTCCAGATAAATAATTTTTGCGTCCTCGCCGCCAAGCTCGATAACCGTGTCCGTGTCCGGAATAAATTTTTCCACAGCAGTTTGACAGGCTATGACTTCCTGGACAAACGGCAGAGAAATTTTTTTTGCAACACCCATTCCGGCAGAACCGGCAAGAGCAATTTTGAAAGTTTTTTCGCCGACAATCGCTTTGAGTTTGTTGAGCGTTTTTGCGAGTGCGGCACTTATTTCGGAAAAATGTCGCGAATAATCCTTGAAAATAATATTTTTTTCTCCGTCCGTTACGACCGTTTTAATCGTCGTGGAGCCTATATCAATTCCGATGTTCATAAAATCCTCACCTCGTACCGGAATATTTTATAATTCAAATGCCGCTTTGTCAACGAAACAGGAAATTTTCTCCGGATAAAATTCAGAAAATCTGAAGCAAAAATTTTGATTTTGTATCAAAAACTCCGGAAACATCAAAAAATTTGATTTTGTGTCAAAAACGCAGAAAAAAATCCGGCAAAAATTTTGATTTTGAATCAAAAACGCCGGAAAATTTGAAATTTTATCTGAACCGGAAAAAATTTTTTAATTCGAGTAATTTCCGGAAATAATTTTTCTTAATGTGACATCTATCGAGTCAATTTCTTCTTTTCGCCAAATAACAATATTTTCCATTATTTTGCCCCTGTCAAGCTGAATTTCATTAACTTTCGGAATGTCGGCGATAAGCACCGGAGTATAATTTATTCCGAATTTCTCCGAAATTACCGAAAGTTTATGTTGAAAATCTTGCTCAATATTTCTCGCTTTACATTCGATGATTAAAACTTTGAAATTTTTTATCGCAATACAGTCAATTTCATTTTTTACTTCGGAATCGTTCCAATAAACTTCAAAATTACTCACAACATCATCAAAATATCCGGATTCTTTGAGCTTGTGAAAAACAAAAATTTCAAGAATTTTTCCCTCAATCGTCAAAAGTTTTTTTATCGTGCGTGTGGCGTAAGTGAAAGAAATATTTGACGCGTCAGCGGCTTTCAAGTCGGTCAAATAATTTTTTTCGGCAAAAAATTTCAAAATCCGGATTATTTTCGGATTTTCGTGAGATAAATTCAAATTTTTTACGCTCAGTCTGTCGAAAAAAATCGAAATTTTGCCGGGTCGCGGAGAAATTTGAATAAAATCCGGTTGGATAAGCAAAAAAGGTCTTGAAAAAATTTTTTTAAATTCCGATTTGTTACCGAAAAAATCTTTTATCGTCACCGACAAAGAATTTGCAACTCCGATGTTTATTGAGTAATCGGCTATAAATTTCTCTTTTTTCAAATTTTTCAAGATTTTCTGTTCTAT
>CAJOOE010000058.1 GCA_905236145.1 uncultured Selenomonadaceae bacterium | reverse complement strand
TGATAGTCGCCTTTGTGGGTAACGGGATTTATTCCGCGTTCAGTCTTTCTTCAATAAACGACGGTGCACTCCGGATAGCGACGGAGCATTTGCAGGGCGTAATTTCCGCGTCCGAATCAAGCCGGGCGATGAGTGATTACCGGCAGGGAGAATTTGCCGTTGTCGATGCGGTGACTTTGCCGACGAGGATACACGCCGCACAGCAGACAAAGAAGTTGGCGGATCAGATTGACATAACATTCGACGCAATTCAACCGAATCTTTCCGGAAAAGTTGCCGGCGATTTTTCGGAAATGCGATCGGCTTGGGACAGATACAAGAAAAATTCCGCCGAAGTCATGGCTTTGGCGAAACAGGGAAAGACTGCCGAGGCCTCCAAACTTCTGGAAAAAGCAAGCGACGATTACGCATTTATCGGAGCGAAAATAAATCGTATTCTGGACAACCGGAAAGACTTCATACATGAGGAGGTCGTCGAGTCCGGAGCGAAGTACAATCAGACGAGAATAATTTTGATCGTGAGCATTGTAATAGTCGTTCTGTTTTCGATTTTTATGGCATTGGCTTTGAGCAGATCCGTCTTGTCGTCGATTCATTATTTGACGGACGTTTCAAAGGAACTTGCCGCCGGAAATTTGACGGTCGAGGCAACTCCTCAATCAAATGACGAATTCGGAAAACTCACCGAAGTTTACGCGAACACGATAGAAAATTTGCGGAAACTCATAGAAAACATTCAGCGAAATGCAAAGGACGCGGCAACTTTCGCCGCCCAACTCAACGAAAACGCGAGTCAAAGTGCATTGGCGACGCAGCAGGTCGCAGCGTCAATCGGAAATGTTTCGGACAATTCAAGGAAACAAATTGCGGCTGTCGAGCGTTCGACGGAGGACATCAGAGCATTTGCGGAACTTTTGCAAAATTTTGAAGTGAAGGCAAATTCTTCGGTCGATGCCGCGAAAAACGTCGAAGAAATTGCCGACTCCGGTCAAGCGGCTGTAAGCGGTGCGGTAAATCAAATGTCGGCGGTTGCGGAAAGTGTCGATAAATCCGTGAACGTCATCAAGAAACTTGCCGAGCGTTCAACGCAAATCGGAAATATCAGTGCGACGATAGCGAACATTGCCGAGCAGACAAATTTGCTTGCCTTGAACGCCGCGATTGAGGCCGCCCGTGCAGGTGAGGCGGGCAGAGGTTTTGCGGTCGTTGCGGACGAAGTGAGAAAGTTGGCGGAGAGTTCAAACCTTGCCGCTCAACAGATCGCCGAACTTATTTCCACCATTCAGACGGAAATTGATCAGGCTTTGGAGCAAATGGAACGCGGCAACGGCGAAGTCGAATCCGGAAAGGTCGTTGTTGCGGAGGCGGGAAATTCTTTCAAGAATATCACCGACGCAATAGATATGCTCACAAATCATGCGGAAGAAATTTTGACGAACGCAAAAACCGCCTCCGAGCGGGTGGATAAATTGGTCGAGTCGATGGACGAACTCAATCGCTCCGGGAAAGACGTGGGAGCGGAAACGGAGTCCGTCAGTGCGGCGACGGAAGAACAGTCCGCATCAATCGACGAAGTTGCCACAGCCGGAAAAAAACTTTCCGAACTTGCCGACGCTCTTGCTGAATCTGCGGCGAAATTCAAAATTTTCAAAGGTGCGGAAAGAGTCAAACACGCAATCGAAGGAATTTAACTTCGGCGTGAAAATTTGAAGGGAGTAAATTTTGTGATTCACGTTTGTTTCGGTATGTATGACAAGACCGGCAAATATTCCAAGTTTGTCGGCATGTGTATGAAGTCGATTTTTGAAAATACAAAGTCCGGCGTAACCGTTCATATTCTGCACGACAATACTTTGACCGGAGAGAATCGGAAAAAGTTTGAAATTTTGGTTGCCGGCGAAAATGCAAAAGGCGGAAACTTTGAAGTAAAATTTTATAACGTCGAAACTCTTATGCCGGATGAAATAAATTTTTGGCAGGGAATAATGCCGGAACGGAGTCAAAGGATTTTTTCATTCGGCACTTTATACCGCCTGTTGATTCCGAAAATTATACCGCCGGAAATTGAGAAGATAATTTATCTCGATTCGGATATTTTTTTGACGACCGATATAGCGGAACTTTGGAATGTGGAACTCGGAGAAAAAATTCTTGCCGCCGTCCCCGTGTGTATTGAAGATCCGGAAATGCCGAAAACATTTTATCCGGTCGAAGAAAATTTGGTTAAATCGGAAGATTATTTTAATGCAGGAATGTTGTCTGTAAATTTAAAAGCTTTCAGGGAATTTGATGACAAAATGAAAGAAATCGGGTTGCATATCGCCGAAAAATTTCCGCGACCGCAATTTGACCAGGATATTTTGAATTGTCTGTTTGCCGCCGATTATCTGAAATTGCCGGTAAATTTCAATCGGCTTGTAATGTATGCTCGCGGGAAAGAAAATCCCTACACCGACAAGAAAATTTATCACGATGCCGGCGGTACGGTATCTTTGGATATGCGGGATATTTTCAGCCGGTATTATATGGAACTTTTTATGCGAACGCCTTTTTTCTCGGTCGATTTTATCGGCGACATTTATAATCTTGTTTTAAATCACGACGTTGCACTGAAAAGAAACGGCTTGAGTTTGTTTAATTCGTTGCAAGACAAGACGCGAATTTTTTTCCTCAATCCTCAAACATTCGGATTTTTCAATTCGGTCTTTCAAACAAACGCGACGGATGAATATATTGATTCGTCCGGGCAAATTTCTTTCAACCTGCTTTTGAAATCTTTGAAGGAATCGGGCGGCAAAAAAATTGTCTTTCTGCTTGTACCTCAGCAAGAATATTTCCGGTACAGGGATTTACTTTCGGCGGAAGGTTACAGAGAAAATATTGACTTTGTAAATGTGATCGATATGTTTCTGTCTGAAGAAACCGGCGTACCTTTGGCGACAAAATTTTATATGCGATATGTGTAAAATATTTTTTGGGGGGAGATAATAAATTGAGCAAAGTTTTGATTATCGGTTGCGGCGGTGTGGGAAGTGTTGCCGCACACAAATGTGCACAAAATTCCGGAGTTTTCGACGAAATTTGTATTGCAAGTCGTTCAATAAAAAAATGCGACGAACTCAAAGATAAAATTTCCGGCAAGACTTCCGCGAAAATTTCCACCGCACAAGTTGACGCAAATGACATCAATGCACTTGTAAACCTTATCGAAAAATTTAATCCCGACGTTGTAATGAATCTTGCCCTGCCTTATCAAGATTTGAAAATTATGGAGGCTTGCCTTCGTACGAAGAAAAATTATCTTGACACGGCGAATTACGAGCCGGAAAATGCCGCAAAATTTGAATATCGTGAGCAGTGGGCATTTGACGAAAAATTCAAAAACGCCGGAATTACCGCCGTCTTGGGTTGCGGGTTTGATCCGGGCGTTTCCGGAATTTTTACCGCTTACGCTCTGAAACATCATTTTGACGAAATCGAAACGCTTGATATTTTGGACTGCAACGCCGGAGATCACGGCTATCCTTTTGCAACAAATTTCAATCCGGAGATAAATATTCGCGAGGTCACCGCGAACGGCTGTTATTTCGAGAACGGACAATTTATAGAAACCGAGCCGATGGAGATAAAAAGAGTTTACAACTTCCCGGAAATCGGTCAAAAGGATATGTATTTGCTTTATCATGAAGAATTGGAATCTCTTGCAAAAAATATTCCCGGAATAAAGCGGATAAGATTTTTTATGACTTTCGGGCAGAGTTATTTGACGCATTTGAAATGTTTGGAAAATGTCGGAATGACTTCGATCAAGCCGATTGACTTCAACGGGCAAAAAATTGTCCCGCTCCAATTTTTGAAAGCCGTCCTGCCGGATCCGGCAAGTTTGGGTTCACGCACCGTCGGAAAAACAAATATCGGTTGCATAATTCACGGGAAGAAGGACGGCAAGCCCCGCGATTATTATGTTTACAATGTCTGCGATCATCAAAAATGTTTCCGGGAAGTCGGCTCTCAGGCAATTTCTTACACGACCGGCGTTCCCGCGATGATAGGTGCGGCGATGCTTGCGACCGGCGAATGGAATTTAAAAGGCGTTCGCAACGTCGAAGAATTTAATCCGGATCCCTTCATGGACGCTTTAAACAAATTCGGTCTTTCGTGGATCGAAACTTTTTCGCCGGAGATTGTGGAATGATTGAAAAAATTTTGCCGGAAGTCGAGACGCCGGCTTATATCATAAGCGAAAAACTTTTGACGGAAAATCTTAAAGTTTTGTCGGAAATTCAAAAAACGACCGGTGCGAAAATTTTGCTTGCACAGAAATGTTTTTCCGGCTTTTATTTTTATCCGCTGATTTCAAGATATTTGAGCGGTACGACTTCTTCCGGACTTTACGAGGCAAGGCTTGCCGCAGAATTTTTTCCCGGAGAAAATCATGTCTTTTCGCCGGCTTACAAAAAATCCGAAATTGAGGAACTTGCAAAAATTTGCGACTGCGTTTACTTCAATTCTTTTCGGCAGGTTGAAAAGTTTGCCGGGATTGTAAAGGCGGCGGGGAAAAAAATTTTTCTGCGAATAAATCCGGAACATTCGACGCAAAAAATTTCGATTTACGACCCCTGCGACGAAAATTCCCGGCTCGGTGTCCGGATCGGAGATTTCAAAAACGCAAGCCCGGAACTTGTAAAAATTCCGGACGGCTTGCATTTTCACACCCTCTGCGAACAAAATTCCGACGCTCTGGAGGAAACTGCGGAAGTCGTCGAGAAAAATTTTTCCGAAATTTTGCACCGGGTAAAGTTTTTGAATTTGGGCGGCGGTCATCACATAACAAAAAAATCTTATGACATAAACCGATTGAAAAAAATTATTCGCCGGTTTCAAGAAAATTACGACCTGCAAATTTACCTTGAGCCGGGCGAGGCTGTCGCTCTGAATGCAGGCTTTTTAATCGCTCAAGTTTTGGAGATTCAGCCGGAGCGAAAAGGAATTTCAAACGCAATAATTGACGCAAGTGCGGAATGTCACATGCCGGACGTTATCGAAATGCCTTACCGCCCGAATATAATCGGAGCCGGAAAAGTCGGCGAAAAAAAATTCAATTATCGTTTCGGCGGGGCGACCTGTCTTGCCGGCGACGTTGTCGGAGAATATTCTTTCGACAAGCCGCTTGCCGACGGCGACAAAATTATTTTTGAGGATATGGCAATTTATACAATGGTCAAGAACAATACTTTTAACGGAATGAAATTGCCGGCGATTTACGATTTGAAATCTTCCGGCGAATTGCACTTGATAAAAAATTTCGGTTATGAAAATTTCAAAAATCGTTTGAGTTGAAGGCGGCAAAAAAATTACCCGGAAAAATCCGGGCAACCGAGCCGCAAAAAATTTTTTTAAATTTCTTTCAAAATTTCCTCAAGTTTATTTTCCACCGTGTCCGTCGTCATCTTTCCGAGCCGACGGATACTTTCTTTTGCACTCTCCACGACAATCGGCAGACCGACATAATTCAAAATTTCCCTGTCGTTGTCGTTGTCGCCGAACATTATGCAATTTTCCGGCTTGACGTTCAAATGCTCCGAAATTTTTTCAAACGCCGTCCGCTTGTTTACATTTTTCGGGATCGTGTCGAACCAAGCCGCACCGCCCGTCTGCATTGTAAGTTTGTCGCCGAAAATTTTTTTCAGGGAATCGGTTTCGGTCAATCCCTTTTCTTCAAAATAAGAAATTTTCATGTACTCTTCCGGCAAATCAAAAATATCTTCAACCGGAGTCACATCAAAATCCACAACTTCCCGCATATATTTTATAAATTCCGGTCTGTCGGCTTGAATGTAGCAATTCTTTTCACAGGCGACGAAAACATCTTCGGTCTTTGTCCGGCGAATCTCCCGGATAAGCTCCCTCCCCAAATCTTTCGGCATCGTCGCCCGGTAAACGACTTTCCCGCCGACGTAAGCAATACAGCCGTTATCGCAAACATAATCAATTTTATCTTTGACCGGAGCGAAAAGCCTTTGCAAGTTTTCGTACCGGCGACCGCTGCACGCCACAAATTTTATTCCGCGATTTATAATTTCCTCTATCAAGTCGCAGGTATTCGCCTGCAATTTCTGTGTACCGTTTAAAAGCAAAGTCCCGTCCAAATCGCTTGCAATCAATTTTACATTTTCAAACATAAATTTCTCCCGCGAAAAAATTTAATCAGAAAATCTTGCCCGCCATAAACCACCAACGCTGACGTGTGTTGTCCTGCGTAACTGCACGGTTGTTTCCGATCTTCCTTGCATAATCCAATTTGACAAAGAAGTCGTCCGGTTTTGAGTAAATCGTTCCCAGACCCCAAGATCTTATAGTGTGAATTTCGTCCGACCTCATACCGGAGCCGCCGATGTCAAAGAATGCACTGAAGGAAAGCCCTCTGACCTTCGTATGCCAAATAAATTCCGTCTTGCTCAAATATCCCTTGTCGCCGGAACCTTCGCTGTCCGCATAGCCGCGAACGCCGTGAGCACCGCCGAGAGTAAGCTGTTCGGAGCCGTTCAAATTTTTGCTTGCCACTTGTGCGAGCAAACTTGTATGACCTTCCCAATATTTTCCGAGCATTTTTCTGTAATCGAGCGTGAGTTCTCCGCGAGCGAAATCTCCCATTACTTTGTCGTAAAGCAAATTTGTTATTTCGTTTCTGCCGCTGACATGACCGCCGTAAACTTTTACGCCGTAATTGAAAACGCCGTTATGCTTTCTGACGTAACCGTTGATTCCGGTTGAGGCGACGTGTAAATATTTTTTACCGTTGTATCCGATTAAATCAATATGATCTTTTATGTTCCGGAATTTGTAATCGTAAGTCCAATCGAGTCCGTAGCTTACGGTTTTAAAAATCGGAGTGCTGCCGTAAATGCGGAGATCATAAGAATCGCCGCCGTTGCCGAGATAAGACATATTTCCGCCGGCGTAATAACTTGTGTGTCCGACGGAAATTCCGGCACGGGAAGTCGCTTTTCTGTCGGAAATAATGCTGTAATCGACGACGAAGTTATGCAAATCTTTCGTGGACATCAAGCCGGTAAATTCAAGCCGGCTGCCGCGATTGTCTATATTGAAAATATCATAGACAAGACCGAATCTGTAACGACCGGTATTTTCGTTTCCGTAATTCTCCGTGTAAAGAATCCCGCGATTTGTCCGGTCGTCTTTGACGTGAACGTGTAAATCAATGCTCCTTGCGGTTGCGTCCGGGACAAGTTCGCCGCGAGCCAAAACGCCGCCGATCGCGTTTATTCTGTACAGCAAGTCCTCAATTCTTATATCTTCGACCGCTTGAGAAGTTTCGATATTCTTTGCGACGTTCTCCAAAATATCGTTTGCAAGCCGGCTGTCGTTGTGAATTATGACCTTGCCGAAATTTGCACTTATCAAATTCATCGTCACATTTCCGCCGGATGCGTCCTGCTCCGGAATGTAAGCGACCGCCGCCAGGTAACCTTCCTGCCGACAATAAATCTTTATCTCCGACGCAATTTCCCTGAGTTCTCTTATGCCGACGCGGGTACCGATGTAACGATCGATTATGTGTTGAAGTTGCGGCTGTTTTATCGGAAGTTCCGAATTTATCGTCAGGCCGTTCAAAACAAAAGTATCTCCACGAGGTGCCCTGTTTTCGTCGGCTTGAGTCGCCTGCCTCAACGCCTCCGCATTTTTCTCAATGTCCGACGCCTGGTAAGCGGTAGAGGGGAAAATTGCCATTCCCAAGACAAACGCCGTTAAAAATTTTTTGTTCAAGTTAATACTCATCTCCACGAATCTCCAAGATAAAACTGAAAACAATCCGGAAAATAACTTTTCGACAAACTATTCTGCAACACATACTTTTTTCCTGCAACTTAATCCGATAATCATACGATAAATTTTCTTTCGTCTGTGTTATAATTCGTTGCGTAAATTTTAAAATATTGAGAGAGGGAAAAAGCAGATGAAAAAAATTTTACTCGTCGATGTCGGCGGGACTTTTATAAAATTTGCGTTGAGTGACGGGGACGGAAAATTTTTTGAGCAGGGGAAATTTCCCACGCCGAAAACCGGACGCGAAGATTTTATCCGTGAAATTGTAAATCTTGCCGAAAAATTTTCTCCGGAAGGTCTTGCCTTTTCAATGCCCGGAATCATCGACCCGGAGAGGGGACTTTGCATTACAAGCGGAGCATTGGAATATAACAACGGCTTTTTTGTCGTCCGGGAATTTGAAAAAATTTTGGGAATAAAAGTTGCGGTTGAAAATGATGCGAAATGTGCCGCTCTTGCGGAAGTTTCTTCGGGAAGTCTTGCCGATGTTCAAGACGGCTTTGTGATGATTTTCGGTACTTTTATCGGCGGGACTTTTATAAAAGACAAAAAAATTTATCGCGGCAAAAATTTTTCAGCCGGTGAAGTTTCATTTGTCTTTGAAAATTTGAGCGACGAGCCGGACTTGGAAAATTTTTTCGGAGCGACCTGCAGCACTCAAGGCATTTGCAACGCTTACGCAAAAATGAAAAATTTGCCGGAAAATTCGGTTGACGGGGAAATTTTTTTCGCGGCGGTAAATGAAAACGAGCCGGATGCTTTGACTTGTTTAAACTGTTGCACGAAAAAAATTGCCGCACAAATTTTCAACCTCAAAAACATTTCGGATCCGGAAAGATTTGCGATCGGCGGCGGGATAAGTTCGCAGACAAAATTTATTTCGGCAATTCAAAAAAATCTTGACGAAATTTATTCACGCTGTCCGGTGAATTTGCCGAAAGCGGAAGTTGTCGCCTGTAAATACGGGAACGACGCGAATTTAATCGGAGCCTTGCAAAATTTTAAAAGCCGGAAATCACTTCGGCAAGAGTAAATTTAAACCGACGCGAAGGAGAATTGCCAAGCCGACGGACGACAAAATTATAATTCCGAGTCCGTCGATAAAATTTGACCACGGGAGAGAGCCGAGCATCATTCCCACGCTGCCGAAAAGCGTTTGCACGAAATTTATCATTGATGAGGCGGTTCCGGCGTTTTGAGTTACACGATTCAACAAAACTTCCATCGCAAACGGTCTGACCGTCGAGCCTGTGACGGTGAACGGCAAAAATGCCAGCAGGAAAAATTGTGCTCCGAAATGAGCGACCGTCAAAACCAAAATCCCGCTTGCCGCACCGACAGCAAAGCAAAAATACAGCAACCGGGCATTTGACATAAATTTTTTTAATCTCATGTAAAGCATGGGACCGGCGACCGATGCCGCCGCATTGACCGCGAAAAAGCAGCTGTATTCCTGTGCGGTAAGTCCGAAATCTTCAATGTAAATAAACGAGGACACGCTCAAATAGGCCATGAACGGTGCGGACAAAAATGCAAACATTATCAAGGTCAACATAAAAATTTTTTGTTTGCCGACTTCCCAAAGCAAGGTTAAAGATTTAAAAATATTTCCTTCGTAACGTTCTTCCTTCTTCAGCGTTTCCGTCAAAAGCAGACTCATTGCCAAAGTTACGAGTCCGAAAAATGTCAGCAAAAAGAACGATCCCCGCCATGAAGTAAACCTCAAGAGAAATCCGCCGATAAGCGGGGCCGTCATCGGTCCTATCACGCTCAAAGCCTGCGTTATCGCCAAAATTTTGCTCATAAGTCTGCCGGAGAAAGAATCTTTTATAAGCACTGTTGAAATTGTTATCACCGCTCCGGCACCGACTCCCTGAAAAAATCTTCCGATTATCAGTATATAAATGTCAAACGATACTGCACAAATTACGGACGCGACCGTGTAAATTGCCGAGCCGGCAATCAAAATCGGTTTCCGTCCGTACTTGTCGCTCAAAGGACCGAAGAGAATCATACTGACCGAGAACATAAAGAAAAATATTGTAAGGGTCATCGCCGTCAAATAACTTTCCGCCGAAAAATGCTCTCCCATCTCCGGAAGTGCCGGCAAATACATATCTGTTGACAGCGGCGGGAACATATTCATAAAAGTTATGAACGCTATGAAGATTTTCGGTGAAAGTCGCTGTTGTCTTGTCAATTTAAAAATCTCTCCTCAAAAAAATTTTTACGCCGAACGTTTCAAAGAATTTTTATTGCCGATCGATTTGCGTCAAATTTTTTCCGGCAAGGTCATGAATTTCTTCCGGATTTTCCGGCGTTGCCTCCTTCGCATAAAAGGACGCATAAACCATTTTAGATTTTTGCGGCTCGTCTTTCGCGACTTCTTCAATTTGAGTTTCGGAATTTACGACGATTGCGGAAGAATTTTCGTTGCCGGAAATTTTCTCTTTATCTTCACCGCCGGAATTTTCCTGCGACCTTTCCTCAAAATTTTTTACGCAGTCGGAAAAGAAATTCCGGAATTCGTCTTTCATAAGTGAATTTATTTCGGTTACAAATCTTCCGTGACTTTCATTTATCGAACTGTTCAGCCGAATAATTCTTTCTTTCAAATTCGCTCCAAGTTTTTTGTTTGCCGCCCGGAGCATTTCGTAATTTTCGCGGAGTTTTTGATTTTCGGCAGTCAATTCGTCCACAGAATTTTTCAGGCGGGAATTTTCGGCTCGCAAATTTTCAATTTCCGCAGACATATTTTCCCCGATTTCGCGAACCATTGCCAATACCTCATTCAAATCTTTTTCGTAAGACATAAAATTTTCTCCTTCGACGGACGCGGGACGGGAAAAATTTTTTGACCGCCTCCGGGTCCGAATTGATATAAAAAAACTCCGGCAAGAAAGTACCGAAGTTTTTTCTGTGTTTCAAAAATTTATTTCGTGCAGATATTTTCTTACACAAGCTCCATGAGAACCATCGGAGCGGCATCGCCGCGACGCGGTCCCAATTTCAAAATTCTGGTGTAACCGCCGTTGCGATCGTTGTATTTTTCCGGCATCTCTTCAAAAACCTTATGGACGACACCGACATCACCGACTGCGGCAATGGCCATGCGGCGGGAGCTGAGATCTCCGCGTTTCGCAAGAGTTATAACTCTATCCGCAACTCTGCGAAGTTCCTTTGCCTTTGCCTCTGTGGTTTCGATGCGCTCATATTTGAAAAGTGCAATCAGGAGACTCTTGAGCAACGCTTTTCTTGCTCCGGAGTTCCTGCCGAGTTTTCTGTGGCTCATCTTTATATCCTCTCTTTTCTGCTGTCTTACAAAATATCGTCGTTGACTCCGATTTTGAGCGAAAGTCCGAGTTCGTCAAGTTTTTTCTTGACTTCGTCCAAAGACTTGCGTCCCAAATTGCGAACTTTCATCATATCTTCTTCCGACTTTTCGACGAGATCCGCGACGGTGTTTATCGACGCACGTTTCAAGCAGTTGAATGACCGGACGGACAAATCAAGATCTTCGATCGTCATATCCAAAACTTTTGAACTTTCGTCAACCGGTTCTTCGATAAATGCCGGCTCCTCATTCTCCGGAATTTCCGGCAAGCCGTCCATACTCTGGAAAAGTTTCAAGTGCATTACCAAAATTCCGCTTGCCTTCGCGACCGCCTCATCGGGTTTAACCGTGCCGTTCGTCCAAACTTCCAAAATAAGTTTGTCGTAATCCATGACATTTCCGACGCGTGTATCTTGAACTTCGTAATTCACACGCAAAACCGGCGAGAAAATGGAATCTATCGGAATGGTTCCGATTGAGTCGTCCGGACGCTTGTTTTTGTCCGCAGTCCTGTAACCGCGTCCGCGTTCGACCGTCATTTCGATTTTTAACTTGCCGTTTTCATTGAGTGACGCAATGTGCAAATCCGGATTGAGTACGTCCACTTCGGCATTGGGAATAATATCCGCACCGGTGACTTCCCTAATTTCTCCGGGTACCCCTTCAACGTCCAATCTTATCGTCCGAACGTCATTTACCTGCGTTTCGTCCGAAGAAGAAACATCGTCCGCCGGCATTTGAATCGGAGCGGTTTTCAAACAAAGTTGCTTGAGATTCAAGACAATGTTTGTTATATCCTCGCGAACTCCGGGAAGTGTGGAAAATTCATGCAGAACGCCGTCAATTTTTATCGACGTGACCGCCGAACCTTCCAAAGACGAAAGCAACATACGACGCAGACTGTTTCCGATCGTTATGCCGTAACCGCGTTCGAGCGGCTCACAGACAAATTTGCCGTAACGTCCGTCTTCACTGACTTCAACTATCTCAATTTTCGGTTTTTCAATATCTATCATCAGATTGTATCCTCCCTGCCGAATTGTACAAAATTATTCACCGGGGAAAACTCTGTTATCTTGAATACAATTCGACAATGGACTGTTCCGTTACCGGAATATCGATGATTTCGTCACGATTCGGGAATCTTATGACGCTGCCTTTGAGATTTTCCTGATCTGCCTCAAGCCATGCCGGTGCACTCAAAGAATTTTTTGTTTCCTTCATTTCTTTGAAAAGTGTTTTCGACTGACTTTTTTCGCAAACTTCGATCTTATCGCCGACCTTGACGAGTGCGGACGGAATGTCGCAACGCTTGCCGTTGACGGTGATATGGCCGTGACGAACGATTTGACGAGCCTGACGACGGGTATTTGCGAAACCCATGCGGAAAATTACGTTGTCAATGCGGCGTTCGAGCAAAATCATAAGATTTTCACCGGTAACGCCGGGCATCGTCTTTGCCTTTTCGTAATATCTGCGGAATTGACGTTCGAGAACGCCGTAAATAAATTTTGCCTTCTGCTTTTCTTTGAGCTGCATGCCGTATTCGCTGAGCTTGCGGGCAACGCGTGTATTTTTGCGTTTCGATTGACGGGAACGCCCGAGAACCGCCGGCTCAATGCCGAGTGCACGGCAACGCTTTAAAGCAGGGACTCTGTCTATTGCCATAAATCAATGCACCTCCGATTAAACTCTTCTGCGTTTGGGCGGACGGCATCCGTTGTGCGGAATCGGCGTAACGTCTTTGATCATGTTGACTTCCAGACCGGTTGCCTGCAGTGAACGGATAGCGGCCTCACGACCTGCGCCGGGACCTTTGACGTAAACTTCGATCTGTTTAAGACCGTGTTCCATTGCCGCCTTAGCCGCAACTTCAGCAGCCATCTGCGCGGCAAACGGCGTAGATTTGCGTGAGCCTCTGAAGCCGAGACCGCCTGCCGATGCCCAGGAAATTGCGTTGCCGCTTTTGTCGGTGAGCGTGACAATCGTATTGTTAAACGTGGAGCTGAT
>CAJOOE010000057.1 GCA_905236145.1 uncultured Selenomonadaceae bacterium | reverse complement strand
GGACAAACCGGACGTCAAAGGCAGAATTGCCATTTTGCAAGTCCATTCAAAAGGCAAGCCGATTGCAAAAGATGCCGATATGGACATACTTGCCCGCAGAACTCCCGGATTTACCGGAGCGGATTTGTCGAACTTGGTAAACGAGGCAGCACTCCTTGCCGCCCGCAGAAACAAAAAAGAAATCGGCATGCAGGAACTTGAGGAGTCGATCGAACGGGTAATGGCGGGACCGGAGAGAAAATCGAAAGTCATGAACGACGATGAAAAGAAATTGACGGCTTACCACGAAGGCGGTCATGCTCTGGTCGGTATGCTTTTGAAACACGCGGATCCGGTTCACAAAGTAACGATAATTCCTCGCGGTCGTGCCGGCGGTTATACTTTGATGCTCCCGAAAGAGGACAGAAGTTATGCGACGCGTTCCGAACTTTTGGACAGGTTGAAAGTTGCAATGGGCGGTCGCGTGGCCGAAGAAGTAGTTTTAAATGAAATTTCCACCGGAGCAAGTCAGGATATTCAGCAGGCAAGCAAGATTGTCCGGTCAATGATTATGCAGTACGGCATGAGCAAAGTTTTGGGACCGGTCGCTTACGGCGGAGATCCGGCAAGAAATATGTATTTCGGTCAAGAACTCGGCACACAGAAAAATTATTCCGAAGAAGTCGCCGGAGAAATCGACAAGGAAATACATAAGTATATGGAAGAGGCTTACGAAGGTTGCCGGACGATAATAAACGAGCATCGGCGGGAACTTGACGAAATTGCAAACGCCTTGATCGAAAAGGAAACTTTGACGGCGGCGGAACTCAAAGAAATTGTTTTCGGAAAATCTCCGGAACAAATTCAACCGCCTTCAAATCCTCCGGCTCAATTCATTCCGGAGAAGAAGGAAGATTTGCCGCAGGGCGTGGAGTTGGTCAAGGATTTTGAAGAAGTGCCGGCTGTTTAGTCGGAAAAAAAAGCGGGGTCGGAAAGTCGGGCATTTGATAAATGTTTTACCGACTTTCCGACTTAATTTTTTGAGGGAGTGAAATTTTTATGAGCGTTGAGGTATTGCATTACACACGCGGAGGACACGTTGAAAATATTCATCGCGGTGACATGGTCGCGGTAAATTGTGAAGGAAAAATTATCGGCTCGGTCGGAAATCCGGATTTGACAATGTTCTGGCGTTCCGCCGCGAAACCTTTTCAAGCTCTGCCATTCGTGAAAAACGGCGGGCCCGAGAAATACAACATCACGGAGGAAGAACTTGCCCTTCTGGTATCTTCGCACAGCGGGGAAGAAAATCACGTCGCACTCGTTCGCGGGATTTTGGCGAAAATAGGATTGGACGAATCTTATTTGGAATGTGGAATCGTTCGACCGATGAGCGGCAAGGCTTACAAAAAAATCATTGCCGCCGGCGAAAAAGTTTTGCCGGTTCACAATGCCTGCTCCGGAAAACATTCTCAAATTTTGGCTCTTGCAATAATGCTCGGCGTTCCGACGGAAGGTTATACTCAACCGGCTCACGAGGCACAGAAATTGATTTTCAAACACGTTGCGATGGCATCGAAAGTCCCGGAGGACAAGTTGGAAATCGGCATTGACGGCTGCGGCGTTCCGGTATTTTATCTTCCTCTCCGCAATATGTCGCTTGCTTACGCCCGCCTTTCAACTCCGGAAAAAGGCGACTGGGGAGAATATGAGGACGCGGCAAGAAAAATTCGCGACGCAATGAGTAAATATCCGCAGATTGTTTCCGGCACCGGCAGAATAGACCTTGCCGTCCCCGAAGTCACAAAGGGCAGAATTATTGCGAAAATCGGCTCGGACGCGGTTTATTGCATGGCGGTCAAAGGTGAAAATTTGGGAATCGCCTTTAAAATCGAGGACGGAAGTTTTGCGGCAATAACCCCTATGGTCATTGCGGTTTTGAAACATTTGGACTTGCTGACAAAAGAGGAGTCCGCCGCACTGGACGAAAAATTCCCGCCGGTCTTGAAAAATCATCGCGGGGAAGTTATCGGAACGATCGAAACTGTTTTTTAAACCGGGGAGGCTTTGAAATCCGGAACTTATAAAAAAATTCGGGAAGATGGCGAAGAATAAAAAAATTTTTTCGGAGGGATTGGAATATGAGAAAGGCAATTATAGAAATGCTGAAAAATTCCGGCGGCAAGTTTGTTTCCGGTGAAAATATTGCGGAAAAACTCGGAATAACCCGTGCCGCCGTCTGGAAACATATTCGACAACTCCGAAAAAACGGTTGCGAAATTGAGAGCCGCGAACATTACGGTTATATTTTGAAAGACGCGGAAAATGTGCTTTTGCCGGAAGAAATTTTATCCGGGCTTGACACAAAAATTATCGCGTCGGACAAAACAAAGATTTTTTATTATCCTTCGGTCGATTCCACGAACAAGACCGCAAAAAATTTATCGGCGAAATGTCCGGACGGAAGTATTTTCGTTGCCGAAGAGCAGACCGGCGGCAAGGGCAGATTGGACAGAAAATTTTTCTCGCCCGGCAAAAAAGGCATTTGGTTTTCGATTTTGCTCCGTCCGAAATTTTTGCCGAAAGACGCTCCGAAAATGACTTTGACTGCGGCGGTTTCTGTTGCGAAGGCTATGGAAAGATTTAACCTTCCCGCTCAAATAAAATGGCCGAACGATATAATGTTTGACGGCAGGAAACTTGTCGGAATTTTGACGGAACTCGGCGGAGAGACCGAGCGGATAAATTATCTGATAATCGGCATGGGAATAAATTTCAACATAAGCCGGAAAGAATTTCCGAAAGATATTCGCGACATTGCCGCATCAATTTCGGAACTTTGCGGCGACAAAAAAATTTCCCGCGTTGAATTTTTCCGGGCTGTACTCGAAGAATTTGACAAGCTTTACATTGACATTTCGGCAAACGGTTTTGAAAATGTTCTCAAACTCTGGCGAAAATATAACATTACTCTCGGCAAAAAAATTCGCGTAATTGCCGCAGATACCGGAGAAATTTTTGAAGGGACGGCGACGGATATAAATTCCGACGGCGCACTCCTCGTCGATACCCCGGAGGGAATGAAAACTGTTTACGCGGGCGATGTGTCTGTCCGACCGGCATCAACTGCCCGCGGCGAATAAATTCAACCAAATCAAAATACTTGCAAATCTGACACGGTTTGATACAAAACTGTTGCCCGGATATGAAAAAAAGCGTTCACCTCCTTCAAACCGGACAAATATTTTCATCTGTTTTCATCAATTTTCATTCGATCAACTTAATTTTGCAACTGCAAATTTCGCCGCAAAAAAATTTTTAAAAATTATCAAAGAAAACTCCGAAAAAATTCGATAAAATTATAGAAACTTTTGTCAAACATTTCACAAAAAATTCAGTCATTTGTAATATGCTGTGCAAAATTATTGTGACCGGTTTTCAAATGACGGAGGTGGCAATATGACAGGTAAGAAATTTTTATTCGACGAGTATGATTACTTTGATGATTTCGACGATTTGATTTTCACCGGGAAATTGCCGCAAAACAGGGATGTGCAAAAGAATAATCCTGAAGAAGCAAGTTTGGATGTCGCAAAGTCAAGCATTTTGCCGGTAACGGAGAATATTTACCGGAAATCTGCGGCGGCTTTGGATTCGGCGTACGGATTGTGCAGTCTCGGCGACATCGGCACACCGCATTTGATAATACGAACTGCGGGTGCGGGGATTTTTTGAAGGTTTTTTCCGGTTCAGACAACAGGGAGGTTGATTTTCTGTGTGGATTTCTCGTGTAGACGAAGTCGAAAACAACAAAGATAAAGCCCAAATTTCCAATCCGTTCATGTTGCAAAACGGCATGAACAATCTCAAATCTCCGTTTTCGGCGGGGCAGATGCGTTCTGCCGGCAAGGCGGTCTCCGCCGCGACTCCCGGCAACGATATGGGAGTGATAGTTTCCATAAGCAGTGCGGGAAGAAGCAACAAGGCGGCAACTTACGCCACAACGCTTTCGGGCATTGATACGAATTTGTTTTCTGCCGATTGAAAAATTTGTTTGAAGTGAAAATTAAAAAACCTTCCGATCGTGTCGCGAAGGTTTTTGATTTTTTGTCCGGGAAAGCGTCGGCGATTTTTTCAAATTCTTTTTTCACAAAAAATCTTTTATAATGCCGTGTAAACGGTTGCATAAAATTTTTAACGGTGCTAAAATATAAAAAAATTTTTTGAGGAAGTTTTTTTTTTCAGGGAAGCGAGGAGATTGTTATGGCAATTCAAGGAATAACGGGTCCGGCATTGGACGGAGGCTTGACAAAATCTTTCCGTCAGGTTAATTTGGATGCGGCGAAAGAAAATAACAAGATTGTTGCAGAGAAAATGCATGCAAGTCTTCCGCACCTCTCAAACTCCGGAACCGAAACAAACATAGGAACCAGCGAGTTCAGTCGGGGGAATGAAGAAATTGTTGAGGAGTCCGTCGAAGTTATGACGGCGATAATGGAACGCGATGACGAGTATACCGAACTTTCAAATTCCGGTACGGAAACTTTCAATACTCCGAGCGGTTTCCAAGAGTCCAACGATATTTCTTTCAATGCTCAGCAACAAATTGCCGCACGGGCTTACGATTACTTTGCAAAATAAGTGGGCAGGTTTGCCGACTTCCGGCTAAAGCAAAAAGACGGGCGGAAATGTCAAGATTATTTCAGTTGATCGTTTGACGGTGTCTTCAGGGCATCAACAAAAGTGTAAATTGAAATGCGCGATTCAAATATTTCGGGGTCGCGCATTTAGTGTTGTGAAAATTGAAAACGTTTTTTTTTATGAGAAAGGGAGTTGAATTTTTTTGGAACCGGATAAACAAACCATACAAAGTGAAGAATTATCTGCGAAACAAGCCGAAATTTTTAAAAATCTCAATCCGGAACAAGTCAAAGCCGTAGAATGTTTGGAAGGGCCTTTGCTGATAATGGCGGGGGCGGGGTCGGGAAAAACTCGCGTTTTAACCTACAGAATAGCAAACCTTTTGGCATCCGGCGTAAATCCGCGAAATATTTTGGCGATAACTTTTACAAACAAAGCCGCAAAGGAAATGAAGGAGAGAACGGAAAAATTGACCGGTACGGCGGCGGGGAGTGTTTGGCTCGGAACTTTTCACTCTTTCTGTGCCCGCCTGCTGCGATATGAAATTGACGCTCTGCAGATTTACGGAAAAAATTATGTAATTTACGACAGTTCGGACAGTCAGGCTTTAATCAAGGACTGTATCAAAAGACTCAACCTCGATCCGGACAAATTTTCTTACAATTCGGCGATGAGCAAAATTTCCGACGCGAAAAACAAATTGCTTGACGCGAAGGCTTGGAGGAAAAAAATTCAAGAGGAAGACCCGGAAGGTTACGAATTTCTCGCACACTTTGCCGATATTTACGATATGTACGAAAAGCGGCTGATTGAAAACAATGCTCTTGACTTCGACGACCTTATTTTTGTCACGGTGAGAATTTTTGAACAGTTTCCTTATATCCTGGAAAAATATCAAAATCGTTTCACGTATATCTTAATCGACGAATATCAGGACACGAACGGAGCACAGTACCGATTTACTCAACTTCTTGCCGCGAAATACAAAAATATTTGCGTCGTGGGAGATGCGGATCAGTCCATTTACGGCTGGCGCGGTGCGAATATGGAAAACATTTTGAATTTCGAGAAAGATTATCCGAACGCGACCGTTATAAAACTTGAGCAAAATTACCGTTCGACTTCAAAAATTTTGGAGGCGGCGAATCATATAATAAGGCACAACAAAAATCGCAAGGATAAAAATTTGTGGACGAAAAAGCCGGAAGGTTTTCCGGTAATTCATGTCGTTTGCGAAAACGACAGGACTGAGGCGGAATATGTCGCTCGCGAAATAAAAAAGCTTGTCAAATATGAAAATATTCGTTACGACGAAATTGCAATTCTTTACCGGGTAAATTCTCAATCCCGTTCACTTGAAGAAAAATTGAATCATGAAGAAATTCCCAACAGGATTATCGGCGGCTTGAAATTTTACGACCGCAAGGAAATAAAAGACATTGTTGCTTATCTGCGTCTTATTTTCAATCCCCGCGACGATATAAGTTTGATGAGAATTATAAACGTACCCCGCAGAGGATTGGGAGCGGCAAGCCTGGCGAAATTGGCAAGCATTGCGGAACAGAAAAATGTTTCTGTTTTCGACGTTATAGTTGACAACGAACTTTTGGATCAAATTCCTTCAATCCGTCCGAAATTCAAAGAAACGATCCGCGAGTTTGCGTCGCTTATTTTGAGTTTTGCGGCGGGAGCGGAAAAATATAAATTGCCGGAACTTATAACGAATGTTTTGAACGAGACCGGATATTTGCAATCTTTGAAAGAGGACGACGACCCTTCTCCGGAAAATGCGTCAAGACTTGCGAACTTGGGCGAATTTGTGAACGCGGCAAAAGATTTCGATTCGGATTATCCCGACGCGTCTTTGTCTGACTTTTTGGAACACGTCGCACTTATCACCGATATGGATACTGCGGACACGGAAGAAAAATCCCGCGTTTCTTTGATGACAATTCATTCGTCGAAAGGTCTTGAATTTCCGGTCGTGTTCATAGTCGGAGTAAACGACGGACTTTTGCCTCACGCAAATTCAATGTTCGACGATGACAAAATGGAAGAAGAACGCAGAACTTGCTACGTCGCGATAACCAGAGCACAGACCCGGCTCTATATGTCCTGCGTCCTCTCAAGAAATTTTTTCGGAAAATCTCAAACGCAGAAACCTTCTCAATTTTTGCGGGAAATTCCGGAAGATTACGTCGAGCATTATCAGGAAGTAAAGATCGACAACGGCAGAAGTAAATGGGTGCCTTATCAAGTCACCAACGCCGACAAGATTGAAATTCCGAAAGCCGGGCCTTCATACAGAGAAAAATTTCAACCTTACGCCAGGTTCGCGGCAAATCAAAAAAATTCTTCTTATCAATCTCCGACGGCTCATCGTCAGGCGAAAGTTACGAAACCTTCCGAGCCGAAAATAAAGCCGGATTTAAACGCAAATTACAAAGTCGGCGACAATGTAAAGCACGGCAAATGGGGAGTCGGCGTTGTGACGGAAGTTGACGGAACGAATATAACGATTGATTTTTCAAATCCGGAGATCGGGACAAAAAATTTGAATTTGAAATACGCTCCGATTGAAAAGTATTGATTGAGCGGACAAAGAAAAAAATTATTTGCTACTTCGCAAAGGAGGATTAAAAAATTTTATGGCAGATAAAAAACGGGATTTGTATGAAATTCTCGGAGTGAACAAAAACGCGACGGATCACGAAATAAAAAAGGCTTATTTGAAACTTGTCGCAAAGTATCACCCCGATCATCACAAAGACGATAAAGACAAAAAAGCCGCCGAAGAAAAAATGAAAGAAATAAATGCGGCTTACGATATTTTGAAAGACAAGGAAAAGCGGTCACGTTACGATCAATTCGGTTATGCGGCGTTTGAGGCGGGAGCCGGCGGAGGAGGAGCCGGCGGCGGTTTCGGTTTCGATCCGAATGATATTTTCGGCGGCGGAGGAGGCGGCGGTTTCGGTTTTGATATGGGCGATATTTTCGACACCTTCTTCGGCGGCGGCGGACGTTCCCGGTCAAGACGCGAACCGAAAGGCCCGACCAGAGGCAACGATCTTCGCTACGACCTTTTGATAAATTTTGAAGATGCGGCTTTCGGCAAGGAAATGAGTATAAATGACCCGCGTATGGAAAATTGCGACGATTGCGGCGGCACCGGTGCGGCAAAGGGGACTTCTCCGGAACAATGCCCGGACTGCAACGGCACCGGTATGCGTCAGACCACAACCCGCACGCCTTTCGGAGTGATTTCAAATGCAAGACCTTGCGAACGTTGTCACGGAACGGGGAAAATTATAAAAACTCCCTGCGAACATTGTCACGGCTCCGGAAAAGTCAAAGTTGACCGGGAGATTAAAGTCAATATTCCGAAGGGGGTCGATACAGGCACAAGGCTCCGGATTCAAAACGGCGGTCAAGCCGGCGAACGCGGCGGCCCTTCCGGCGATCTGTTTGTGTATATCAGCGTAAAGCCGCACCCGATTTTCACGCGAAACGGGCTTGACATTCAATGCGAAATTCCGGTCAGTTTCGTTCAGGCGACGCTCGGTGCAAAGGTGGAGGCTCCCACGATTGACGGAAAAGTTGAGATCACGATTCCGGAAGGCACTCAATCCGGAACGACCATGAGAATTAAGGGAAAAGGTATGCCGCAACTTCGCGGCGACGGTCGCGGTGACGAGTACGTCAAGGTTAAAGTTTTGACTCCGAAAAATCTTTCCGAACGACAGAAAAAACTTCTGCGGGAATTTGAGGACGGCGGCAGTGACGAAAAAAATAATCCGGAACGCAAGAGCTTTTTTGACAAGCTCAAAGATTTATTTTGATCGGGTGATATTATGACGAAATATTTAAAAATTTTTACATCTCTTGCCGCCGAAAAATTTTTGCCTGAAAGAAAGCGTAAAGTCAAAAATGATATCGTGCAAAATGCTTGGGCAGAAATTTGTGCGGCGGTTGCGGAGAAGAATTACGAAAAGTTTTCTTCCCGCGTGGATTTTATGAAAATTTTAAATGCCGGGTATGATGAGGTTGTTGAAGAATTGGCGATTCACCACGACGAATTTCACGAAAAATATCCGCAAGACGTTTTGTTTCAATACGGTGCCCAAAATGTCCGTGATTACAACGCGAAATACAGGGTACTTCACCTCGGAGCGATAATTTTGGTTGCAACGATGTTTTTCGGCGGGGACACGAACAAGCCGGAAAAATTTGAGGACGATCCCATAAAATTTGCGGCGGCGGAACTTGAAAAACTTTTGCTTGCCGTTTCCGGCGAAGTAAAAAAAATAACGTCGGAGGAAAATCACGCGACGCTGTTTGTC
>CAJOOE010000056.1 GCA_905236145.1 uncultured Selenomonadaceae bacterium | reverse complement strand
GTGACTTTGAGAGGAAAAAAGCGTCGCCTCGTAATCACCCAAATGACTCAAGCCGTAAATCGTCATTTTGTCGCCGCCCAATGCCGAAACAAGCCGCGAAAGTTCAGCCGTCCCCCTTGCCATCAACGCACCTTTCAAACTCGTCCGGTTGAGTCCGTCCAACATTCCGGCAGCCAACCCGATTACATTTTTTGCCGCCGCTCCGATCTCCGTACCGATTAAATCTTTCCCGTAGTAAAAGCGGATAAGCGGACTTTTGAAAATTTCCACAATTTCGTGTGTCAAAGATTCGTCAGCGGAAGAAATTACCATGCAATTCGGTATCCCCGCGACAAAGTCCCGAACATGACCGGGCCCCGCCCAGACCGCGACATTTGCAACCGGCTTGACGATTTTCGCACTTGTCATCAAACTTGAAACGGGCGGAGTAAGTCCTCCGGTCAGGGGAACTTTTTCGGATTGCAAACTTTGCCCGGAAAAATTTTCGCCGAAAACAGAAGTAAAATTTCCGGGATTTTGTCCGAAGTCGTCGCGTTTTATCGAATGAAATTCTTCGCCGCCGGGAAGGTTCATTTCTTCATTGAAAACAACCGTCAACCTCTTGCCGGTTTCGCGTTCAAGACCTTTCATGCAGAGGACGAATTTTTTTCCGGCCGAGACGGGAAATTTTTTTATCTCTCGGACAAGCGAACGCAAACTTTGAGCACCGACGGAAATTATCACTACTTCCGCAAAATTCAAAGTTTCCTCAAGATTTTTTGTAAGGCGTACATTTTCCGGAAGTTTAAAATATTCGTTGCCGCCGGTTTCCTCAAGTCTTTTCATGTTCGCGGAATTTTCGCGACCGTACAAAAGGACTTCATGACCGATTATTTTTGCGGCATGCCACGCCTGGAAACTTCCCCAACGCCCGCAACCGATTACGCTTATTTTCATAACCTGTACCTTCACAAATTCTTATCTCTCATCAAATCTTTTATGACTTCGCCGGCAAGAATCAATCCGGCGACGGAAGGGACAAACGCAATACTTCCGATAATTTTTCCGGTAAGTTCTCCGGGATTTATTTTTTTCGGCACTTCGTCCGAATAAACGACTTTCAAATTTTTTATACCGAGTTCTTTTAACTTTTTCCGCATGACTTTTGCGACGGGATCGACGGAAGTTTCAAAAATATCCGCGACTTTGAAACGCGTCGGATCAAGTTTGTTGCCCGCCCCCATACTGCTTACAATCGGGATTTTTCTTTTGTCACACTCGACGACCAGAGAAATTTTCGCGGTTATCGTGTCGATCGCGTCAACGACATAATCATACTTGCCGCCAAAAAAATTTTCGCCGGATTCTTCCGGCAGGTAAAATTTATGAACAACATCAATGCTTGCGTCCGGATTTATTTCAAAAATCCTTTCCCGCATGACTTCGACTTTTGACTTGCCGACCGTCGAAGTTGTTGCATGAATTTGCCGGTTAATGTTTGTTATGTCAACGTCGTCTTTGTCGATTAAAACCAAATGACCGACACCGCTCCGTGCCAACGCCTCAACCGTGAACGATCCGACACCGCCGATTCCGAAAATTGCGACGGTCGCCGACTGCAATTTTTGAAAATTTTCTTCGCCGATTAAAAGGCGTGTTCTTTGAAAACGTTCGCACATAATTCAATCTTCCGAATTTTTCCGAGTCTGCATAAATTTCGGAATAAGGAAATCGTCTTTCTTTCCTTCGGATTTATTGTCGGGAAATTTTTCGGTGTTGAGTTCAAAATCTTTTGAAACGGTAACGGCGGCTTTCGGCACTTCGACGGCGGGAGATTTGAGGGCAAGGCTGTCCGCAAAATCCGTTGCAATAATCGTAACCTGAACGACACCGTTCATACTTTTGTCGATAACCGCACCGAAAATAATGTTTACGTCGTCCTCCGTCTGGCTGTAAATGTAACTTGCCGCCTCATTGACATCGAAGAGCGGGAGATTTTCGTCGCCGGTAATGTTGAGCAAAATGCCCCTTGCACCTTTCAAAGATCTGTCGATAAGCGGACTTTCAATGGCTTGCTGGACGGCTTTAACCGCACTGATATTACTTCTGCCTATACCCAAAATTGCATCGCTTGACGCACTTTGTTTAAATATGGTCGTAATATCTGCGAAATCGGAATTGACCACGCCGATTGTCAAGATAAGTTCGGCAACGCAACGAATGGCTTGACGCAGAACGGAGTCCGCCGCATGAAAAGCATCGACTATGGAAAGTTCGCGGTTTTCCGGCAACTTCATCAAATTGTCATTCTTGACGACAATCAATGCGTCCATATACGATTGCATTTTTATGATGCCTTCGTTCGCGACACGCTGTTTTCTCATTCCTTCAAATTTAAAGGGGAGAGTCACAACGCCGACCGTCAAAATTCCGAGTTCCTTTGCAATTTTCGCGACGACGGGAGCTGCTCCGGTACCGGTGCCGCCGCCCATTCCGGCGGTAATGAAAATCATATCGGCACCGAGCATCATATTTTTAATTTGCTCTTCGTCGTTCTTTGCCGCCTGTTCACCGAGTTCGACTCTGCCGCCGGTGCCGCGACCCTTTGTAATCTGTTCGCCGATTTGCAGGACTTTCACGTCCCCCAACCCGGTCAAGGCGTGCGGATCGGTATTTATCGCGACGAGTTCAATATCGAGAAAATCGCTTTCCGCAATTCTTTTCAAGACACTGTTGCCGCCGCCGCCGATACCGAAAACTTTAATGGTCACGACCGCTCTTTTGATTGCGGCATCGTCTGCCGCCCTTTGTTTGTCGTTGTTGCGGCGAAGGTTTTCGACAGCCTTCTTGAGTGCCGCATCATTTTCTGCCATTGTCTCACCGACCTTTATTTTTGAATTTTTGAACTCAAGATTTTACAATTCCTGAAATTCTACGAAAATTTTAATTTTCCTGCCCGGTCAAAACAATTAAAAAAGGCGTTTCGTTTAACCGGTACGCCGCGAAGAATTTTTCAACTGTTTCCAAAAAAAATAATGGCGGAGTGGAGAGGATTTGAACCTCCGCGCCCTTGCGAGCCTAACGATTTAGCAAACCGTCCTCTTCAGCCTCTTGAGTACCACTCC
>CAJOOE010000055.1 GCA_905236145.1 uncultured Selenomonadaceae bacterium | reverse complement strand
TGCCCCCCGTCGCAATTTTTTTATTTCATTTCAACAACAACCGATTTTACACCGGCATTTTCCGCCGGTCAAGCCGCGAACAAACTTTTTCTTGTATATTACAAAACGAATGTTGCCGGCAGGAATAAGGCGGGGAGTCGAAGAATAAGCGGATTTGAATTTATTTTTTGCCGCGAACCGGGAGAAAAATTTTACAACGGCAGGGGGAAAAAGTTTTGTTTGCGGATTATCATGTGCATACGGAGTTCAGCGACGATTCGGAATATAAAATGCAGGATTGTTTAAGTCATGCGGTCGAACTCGGTATAGAAGAAATTTGTTTTACGGAGCATACGGATTACGGGGTCAAAGGCAATCCCGGACAGCTGCCGAATTGCCCGACGGACGAATACCGGGCGGAGTTTTTGCGTTGTCAAAAAATTTTCGGCGACAAGATTAAAATGAAATTCGGAATGGAGTTCGGTGTTCAAGTCGGCACGGTCGAAGATTATCAAAAACTTTTCGACGCTTACCCTTTCGATTTTATAATTTTGTCCTGTCATCAGGTTGACAACTTGGAATTTTACAATCAAGATTTTCAGCAGGGAAAAACTCAAGACGAATACAACCGGAAGTATTACGAAGAAATTTTGAAAGTCATGCAAATTTATGACGATTGGTCGGTCTTGGGGCATTTGGACTCAATCAAGCGTTATGATTTGCAGGGCGAATATCCTTTTGAAAAAATCCGGGACATTGTCGCGGAAATTTTGAAACTTGCTGTAAAGAAGGGCAAGGGAATTGAAATAAATACTTCCTGCTACCGCTACAATTTGCCCGACCTTACGCCTTCACACGATATTTTGCAAATGTATAAAGATTTCGGCGGCGAAATTTTGACTTTCGGCTCAGATTCTCACGAGGAGCCGCACTTGGGATTTAAAATTGAAGAGACGAAAAAAGAACTTGCAAACATGGGATTTAAAAATTTTTACACATTCGACAAGATGATTCCGACGGGACATAAGATTTAAAATTTTTTTCAGCCGGCATCGACATCAATTATTCCGACGGCGTATGGTGCGACTTCATACTGTTGAAAAATAAAATGGACGTGTAAATTTTGGTCAAAATAAAAATCATTCGGCACGCTCTCAAGTTCCGTAAACTCCGGATAAAGTTCAAAGCCTTCTTTAGCGGCGTGTGCCTTTAATTTTCGCGTTACATTTTTCGGAGAATACGCCGACTCGCCGAACTCCTCTTTTCCGATTTCAGTCAGCGAACTTGAATAAATTCTCTTGCCGCTGTCCGAATTGAAATTCAAAGCCCGGAGAAATGAAAGAGGGTGGGCGGAACCTTTGTAATTTACATAGCCGTGCAGAAGAATACTTACAATTCCGTTTTCGTAATTACAGGGGACGGAAAAAGACAAACCCACATCGACCGAAGAAAAATCCGGTTCGGCGGTTTCCGTGTTCGCGTTTACGACAAATTCTTGAACCGTCCGCCTTATTTCGGCATTGATTTTTCCGTCCGTCTCATCTTTCCCGGTGATGACAAGCGGATAAATAATTCCGGAATTTCCCAAAAATTGAACGGTGTCGAAAACAGCCGCAGAGGAAAAATTCGCCGGAATAAAACATAAAATCACACTCAACAGAAAAATTAACTTCCGCATAAAAAATCCGCTCCCTTCAAAAAAATCCCCGATTCCCCCGATTTTCTAATTCCCGCCCGACAACCTGTCAATCCACTGCCTTGCCTTGATTCCCAGTCGAGCCGGCTTTCCGATCCTGCGAATAATCGCCTCGTCATAAATTCCCGGATTGCCGATAACCTCAGCCGAAATAAAAACTTCTGCGGCGTTTCCGAAATTTAAAGTCAATCTTTCGTATGAATAAATAATTTCATTCAAAATAACTTCATCGTCGGATTTCGCGGTAATTTTTATCGGCTCGTCAACGTGAAAACGATATACGCCGATTACCAAAGATTTAATTTCGGACGGCAGATTGTAAGAGTAAAAAAATTCGTCTTGCTGCGTCGCGGTCAACTTTATGAACGGCAAAATTTTTCGGATGCGTTCGGCACTCGAAAAAATTTCAATCTCCGAAATGCCGAAATTTTTTCCGCATTCCTCTATTTGAATTTCCAAACTCTTCGCAAAAATCCCGCCTTCGTCCAAAATCGTCATTTCTCCGAAAGCCTTTATATCAAATTTTGAAGAATATTCCGTCAGAAAAAAAGTTCGCCCGTTTTCCAACGTGATTTTATTGTCCGGCGAAAGACCGAATTTTTGAGAAACCGATGCGGTTTCTTCGTCCTCAAAATTTCCGTAAATTCTGATTTGAAAAATTTGTATCGGTTCTTCCCATTCGACGGTCAATTTTTTTTCGGAATCGTTTTCGTCCGGTTGCCACAAAAATTTTTTCCCGGAATCGTCCGAAGTTTTAAAATCGGTCAGCCGGTCGACATTACCGGAAGTCGCGGAAATTTTCGCCGAAAGTATCTTGTTGTCCGTCCGCCGCTCAAAAAAAATTTCGTCGGCATTAAAGGCACGCAGATAATTTTTGTTTTTGCGGAGCGTCGAAAAATTTAAAGCAATTTCCGCAAGTTTTGAATTGTTTAAAACCGGATCCCTGCCGGTCAAATGCACCGGAAAACGACTGCGATATTTCCACTCGTAACCGCTCCGATCAATCATTTTGCAAATTTCCGGAGAAGGTTTTTTTGTCGAAAGCAAATTTAAATCGTAAAAATCCGGCGGTGCTTTAAAACCGGTTGCCGCGATAAATTTTTTGTAAATCTCCGGGCGGTAATCGGTCTCTTTGAAAATTTCGCCGAAAATTTCGTCAATCGTGACCGACAAATTTTTATAATCCGGCTCACTGTCGAAAGCGGGGTAAAAGATGATATTTGAATCAAGCTCAATTAAAATTTTTTTCAAATCTTCCCGGAAACGCTCCGGATTTTTTTTGAAGTTGCCGAAAATAATTTTGTCAGGGTGTACGTTCAAAATTTTAAGTGCGGCAAAAAGTTCTTTCTTTTGCTCCTCACTCGGCAAGTTCGCACAGATAACAAAAATTTCCGCTTTTCTTTCGGCAAGAGTCAAAATGGTACTCCCGCCCAAATAAATGAGGTCGTCAAAATAAGAAATCACAAAAACCGCCCGAACACCGAAAAAACTCCCGTCGAAAAAAGAATTGTTCACCGCCGGAAGAAAATTTTCGCCGGCGGCCTCTCCGTAAAGTTCGAGTGTATTATCTCCGAAATCCGAATTGAAAATTTTGTCGTTCTTATCCATTAACATCACTCATTTTGACGAAATAATGTCTGCAAGTTTCGGAATAACCGTCGAATAATCGCAGGTTTCCCGAATAAATTTTGAGGCGGCGGCACCGAATTTTTTTCTTTTGTCGTCGTCGTTGAAAAGAATTTCGATTTTTTCCGCGAAGCCTTTCGCGTCCTCCGGATCTGTTCGCCAACCGCTCACCTCGTCAAAAATCAAATCTTCACAGCCGCCGATATCGGAAACGACAGCCGGCAATCCGCAGGACATCGCCTCAATCAAAGAAGTCGGCAGTCCTTCATAACGCGACGGAAAAATATAAACGTCCGCAAGTCTGTAAAAATTCTCCGGCTCTTTTACTTCTCCGATAACTTTAATCGAATTTCCGAGTTCCGTCGAAAGTTTTTTCAAATCCTCAAGCAATTCGGTATTCCCGCCGCCCACAACGACAAGCACCGCATCCGGAAATTTTTCGTGCAAAATTTTCCAAACCGTCTGCAATGTGTCAACGCCTTTGTTTATAACGACTCTTGCACAAAACAGCAAAACTTTTGCGTCCGGCGAAATGTCGAGATTTTTTCTGAGTTGAAGTCTTAAATTTTTATCCGGCGGCGAAAATCTTTCCGTCGCAATTCCCTGCGGCAGGACGGTTATTCTTTCCGGCGGAATGTTGCCTTTTTCAATCAGTCCTTTTTTTAACCGCGTCGATATTGCAATATAATTCGTGCATTGAGTGAAAATTTTGTTTCTCCAACCGCCCTCCGAAGAAAAAATTTCGGTGACGTTTGTCAAAACGAAAGTCGAAGGCTTGCCGAAAAATTTTGCAAACAAAATCGCCCATACCGCAAATTGAGGAGTACCCAAAATATAAAAGGCATCAATATTTCTGTGCGTGGTCAAAAGACGCAAAATAATTTCCAACCAGCGAAAAGGTGCATGGAGTCTTACCAAGTCAATGCCGTCAATATTTTCCCTGCCGGCTGTGGAAAAAATTCTCTTTTTCGCCATGATCGTGACTTCGTGACCGAGTTTCATAAGTTGTTTTGCATGGTTTTCGCCGTGAAATTCCGCACCGCTTTTAATCGGCACTCCGTTCTTGTCAACTTCTTCGCCCGATGCAAAATCTTTTATCAGCAAACAAATTTTCATTTGCAATCCTCCAAAAATTTTTTCGCGGCAATCAAAACTTCTTCCGGAGTGACATTGTAAAGGCAATTCGGTCGCGGGTAAGAGGGACAGCCTTCGACTTTGACACTGCACGGGCAGCAAGGTTCCCTGCTCGTCAAAACGACGGCGTTATCACTTATCGGATGCCAGCGATCCGGCCCGGTACAGCCGTACATCGTAATCATTTTTACTCCGGTCGTCGCGGCAATGTGAGCGGTGCCGGTGTCCGCAGTTATCAACAGATCGACTTTCCGGAAAATTGCCGCCAAATCCGTCAATGAAGTTTCGCCGCAAAAATTCGCCGTTTCCCCGTCGATTTCTTTTATAACTTCGTCGGCATATTCGCGGTCATTCGGTGCACCGACGACGAAAAACGCCGCATCATATTTTTGCCGGAGTTTTTGAACGGTTTCGGCGAAATATTCTTTCGGCCAAGTTTTCAAGGGGAAAGTTCCTTTGACGCACAGGGCAATTTTTAATTTCGCGTCCGGCAGAGAGTTCAAAAGTCTTTCCGCGACCGGCGAATTTTTTTCCGGAAAATGCGGCTTGCCTTCCCCTTCGATATTGAAAAATTTCCGGATAATC
>CAJOOE010000054.1 GCA_905236145.1 uncultured Selenomonadaceae bacterium | reverse complement strand
TTTTTCTTCATCGCCGAAATAATCTCCGCCGTGTCAATCAATTTGCCGCCGTTCGGATCGTGCGTCGCCGGATTTTGACAACCCGGACAATTCCTCAGACAACCCTGCATAAAAATTGCAAACCTTATTCCTTCGCCGTCAACATAAGATTCCGGCTCGATGCCGGCTGTACGAATCAGCAAAATTATCATCTCCCGGAGGACAGTATAACATTTTATCGGAAGATCGGCAAATTTTTCCTTACTTTCCGATTGAAAATTGAGTTTTCAGCGTTTATAATTCGCGGTGGAAATGAAATCGGAAGGAGAGATTTTTTTGTACGAATTGTCCGTAAAATCGGAATTTGAGGCGGCACACACGATAAAAAATTATCCGGGAAAATGTGCCCGTCTGCACGGTCACAACTGGACGGTAGAGGCGGTCGCGGAAGGTGAAAAACTTGATTCTCTGGGAATATTGCTTGACTTCAAAATTTTTAAATCGAAGTTGAATGAAGTTTTGGATCTTTTCGACCACAATTATTTAAACGAACTTGATTTTTTTTCGGGACAAAATCCGACGGCAGAAAACCTTGCCCGTGAAATTTTCAAAAAACTTTCGACTTCGGAAATTTTTGACGGTGCGGCGAAATTGAAGGCGGTCAGAGTTTTTGAAACTCCGAAATCCTGCGTGACTTATTATGAGTAAAACAAATGTTCTTGAAATTTTTTCGTCGGTTCAGGGCGAAGGGAAATTTGTCGGTTATCGGCAAATTTTTGTCAGGCTTGCCGAATGTAATTTGAAATGCGAATACTGCGACACAAATTTTAAGCGTTCGGATTTTTGCAACGTCGAAACTTTTGCCGGCTCCGGAAAATTTCGCCCGGAAAAAAATCCTCTCGACTCTGCGACAGTCGCCGAAACAATAAAAAATTTCAATTCGCAGGTTCCGGCTCATTCGATAAGTTTTACCGGCGGCGAACCTCTTTTAAATCCGGAATTTATCCGCGACGTTGCAAAAAGTTTGAAAAATTTCCCGCCGAAAATTTTTTTGGAAACAAACGGCACTCTGTTTGAAGAATTTGAAAAAATTTCGGAAGTCGTCGATATTGTCAGTGCGGACATAAAATTTCCCGGCATCGTCGGCAAAAATCTTTTCGACCGGCACAAAAAATTTTTGAAAGTCGCGAGAAAAAAAGATTTGTATGTCAAGACGGTAATTTCGGAAGAAACGACGGAAGAAGAATTTTTGAACGCCGTGAATTTAATTGAGGAAACGGATCCGGAAATTTTGCTTGTGATTCAGCCGGTCACTCCGGTCGGAAAAATACGGGCGGCGGCGGCGGAAAAAATTTTGCACTTTCAAGCCGTCGCTCTCCGGAAATTAAAAGACGTTCGCGTTATACCGCAAACGCACAAAATAATAAATTTGCTGTGAGCGGGGGAATTTTTTTCGGTGAAAGTTTTTAAATCCGACGAACGCGGCTTTGTTGCGGCGGAAATTGCAGTATCCTTGCCGCTTGTGATTTTTCTCTTGTATTCGCTGGCAACTCTGACGATAAAGGCGGTGCAAATTTCTCGTGCTCAAATTGCCGATTATGTTTTGGAAACCGAAATCCGGGACGTTTTGGAAAGAATGACGGCTGAGGCAAAGGCGGCAAAATCCGTTGAATTTACCAAAACTCAAATAAATTTTGTCTATCATACCGATTTAATCAACAATACCGACGCGGCACTTTCCGACCTCAACGACAAAAGGATTTACATTTTCGAGAGTTCCGGCACGAAAAATATTTATTCAAAAAGGCGGACAAACAATGTCACCACTCCGATTACCGGCGGGAATTATTTCGGTGATACGGAAGTTTTGGAAACGGATTATTCTTCACCTGCGACGAATTTACTTCGCATAAAAATAAAAATGAAAAGCAAAGTCACCGGGCGTGAAATGACAATGACAACGGCTGTATTTATGCCCGGTTGCGAAGTTGTAAGGGACAGGAAATAAGTGAATGAACGCGGATTTACGACGATAATCGGAATTTGTTTTTTGCTTGCAATTTGCATAGTGATTCGCGGTTTTGCGGAAACCGAAGAAAATCATTCTTACGAAACGACAAGTTTTCAAGCGAAAAAGGAGTTGCAAAATTTTGCGGAAAGTGCATTTTTGGAAACGCTCGAAAGAGTAAGAGAAAGTCCGGCTCTCGTCCCGGCAAAAGGCTCATGGTTGCCCCCGTCGGCAAGGCAGGTAAATATTTCGGCAGAATCGAAAATTTCCGAAATTTTCGGCGAAGTTAAATTTACGGCTTGGGGAGTGCGTGGAGATATTGTTGAAATCATCAGAAGTTATCAGGCGTCCTCCGCAGAAAAATTCACCGACTCCGATCCGGAAAATATCGGCAAGGGCGTTTATATTATCTGCGTTGCCGAAAGTAAAAGCGAAAGATTGAAGGGAAAAATTTTCGGCTCGGTCCGCGGATATTTTTTGACGAATCCCGACGACGCGAAACTTTATCTGCTGAAATAGAGCAAACAAAAAAACCGGTTTTACGCCGGTTTTTAAAATTCCGGACAAAGTTTTTTAAGAGAAATTTGAACGGACGTTATCTCACCGTTCCGGCTTTTACGACAAAATTTTTGCCGAAATATATCGACGGGAAATAAGCCGCGTCCGTCGCAGTTATCAAAGTCTGTATCTTCTCACGCCGCAAAAATATCAAAAGCTGTTCGCGTCTGTCCGAATCCAATTCACTCATAACATCGTCCAAAAGCAAGACAGGATATTCGCCCGTCTCCGATTTCAAAAATTGCAATTCGGAAAGCTTTAAGGCAAGGGCGGCGGTTCTCATCTGTCCCTGCGACCCGTAAAGCCGAAGTTCCCTGTTGTTTACAAAGACTTTCAAATCGTCCAAATGCGGGCCCAAACTCGTGGAGCCGCGTTTTATGTCGGAAAATTTCCGCTCTCTCAAAATTCTGTGGTAAAGCTCGGCAAGTTCCTTCACAACCTTTTCACCCGTCAAATTTTGCAAATTCTCCGCATTTATCCCGATATTCTTCAAAGCGTCGCGGTCAGCCGTTTCCAAGCCGTGAAAATCGTATACAACAGCCAAGTTTTCGGACTGCGACGAAATTTTCCTCTGCATAAGGTTTGAGAGAATATTCAGCTTGTAAACCGTATTCAGCCGCTTAACCGTAACTTTCGCCGCAACGCCCGCAAGCTGTTCCGTCCACAAGTCCAAATTATCCGGGCGGGCAAAACCTTCACGAATCTTTTTCAGCAGATTGTTTCGCTGATCCGTCAGCCGATTGTACGCCGAAAGATCCGAGAAATAGACGGGCGAGGCTTGCGAAATTTCAGCGTCCAAAAAACGGCGACGATTCGCCGGAGAACCTTTGAACATAAACAAATCCTCAGGCGAGAACATCACCGAATTTAACTTGCCGACCAACTCTTTCGGTCGCAGAGGTTGACCGTCGAATAAAATCTTTCGACGCTTTCCGGCTGCAAGCTCAAATGACAAGTCGTGCGGCAAATCCGTTTTGAAATATTTCAGTTTCATCAGAGCGGCGGGACTGTCCCAGCGTATCAGTTCAATGTCGCTCGCCGCACGAGACTTTCCCAACGCCGCCAAATGCACCGACTCCAAAATATTCGTCTTGCCCTGTGCATTTTGTCCCAGAAATATATTTATTGCCGGATCCAATTTCAAATTCAATTCTGCGAAGTTGCGAAAATCTTTCAAGAAAATTTCTTCGACATACATAATTTTAATTCGTTCTCACGGGCGTGACGACGTAAATAAAATTATCGTTGCCGATTTCGCGAATATCGGCGGGAGCCAGCGATTTCGTCAACGCAATTCTGCATTCCTCGCTGTCCAGAGTTTTTAAAACGTCCGAAATGTAAAGAACATTGAAAGAAATATCCACGTCGGGACCTTCAACTTTTGCGTTAATCCGTTCTTCAGCCTTTCCGACATTCGGCGAATTTGAGGAAATGTGCAAGCCGTCCTGCTCGGAAAATTGGAAACGAATGGTATTATACTCGGTTTCCTTTGAAATAAGCGAAACGCGATCCACAGTCGCCAAAAACTCCGCAACATTGACTTGTGCAAAGGTCGTCGATTCGCGTGGAACAACTCTTTCATAAGGCGGGAATTGTCCGTCGATAAGTCTGCTTGTCCAGTAAACATTGTCAAAAGTGAAGGCGACATACTTAACGCCGCAATCAACTTTAACAATATTGCCGGGATCCGTCGAATCCACCATTCGCGTCAAATCCCTCAAGGCATTTCCCGGAATTATGAATTTCAACTCGCCCGCGTCGTCATAAAGATGTTGTTTGACTATTGCAAGTCTGTGCGTATTCGTGGCAATCAAATTGAAAGACGAGCCGTTAATTTCAAAATAACAACCCGTGAAAATCGGACGTGTTTCGTCGTTGGCACAGGCGTAAGCCGTGCGGCGAATCGCGTCCTTGAGGACTGCGGCTTTTATGCGGAAAGTTGCGAATGTTTCGGGCGGCTTGACTTTCGGAAAATCCTCCGAATTCATAGCCAGAAGGTTGAAAGACGAGCCGTCGGAATTTATATGCACAACGCTTTCATCATTTTCGCGGGTCAATGTCACCATATCGCCCGGAAGTTTGCGGACTATTTCCTGCAGATATTTTCCCGTTATCACCACTTCGCCGGGTATTTCGGTATTTACGCCGATTTTAACTATAATGCCGAGTGCCAAATTCGTCGCCTGAAGTTCAAGCGTACTGCCTTCCGCCTTCATATAAATTCCCGCAAGCACGGGAGTTTGCGGATTATTCGGAACGGCTCGCAAAAGGTGTTGCAGAGCCTCCGTCAAATCTTTTGTCGCACAAGTTATTTTCAAAAATATCTCCCCCTTATTTTACTAAAATGGTATTATACCGGAAGGATTGAAGGTTTGCAAGGCAGAGCCGACCGGCAGGGAAGAGAGGAAAATTTATGGCAACGGGAATTATCGCGGAATATAATCCGTTTCATAACGGTCACATTTATCAAATTGAGGAAGTAAAAAAAATCGTCGGCGGCGGTGGAATTGTTGCGATAATGAGCGGCAGTTTCACGCAAAGAGGAACGCCGGCAATTTTGGACAAATTCAAACGGGCGGCACTCGCAATTTCCGGCGGCTGCAACTTGGTTTTGGAATTGCCTTTTGTATTCGCCACCGGAAGTGCGGAAACTTTCGCCGGCGGCGGTATAAAAATTTTGAAAAATATCGGCGTAATCGACCGGCTCGCTTTCGGTGCGGAAATTTCCGATTTGTCGAAACTTCAAGCGGCGGCAAATATCTTTGAGGAAAAAGACTTTGCCGAAAATTTGCGGGAGAAGATGAAAGGCGGCAGGTCTTACGCCTCAGCCGTCGCAAAAATTTTGTCGCAAGGCACCGGGCTTGACGAAAAAAATTTGAGCCGCCCGAACAATATTTTGGCTGTCGAATATTTGAAAGCCCTGCCGCCCGAAATAACACCGATTTTAATACCGCGAATCGGTGCCGAATACGACGATAAAATCTTGAGGGAAAATTTTTCTTCGGCGGCGGCTGTCCGTGCAGCCGTGTACGCGGAAAATCCCGCTTGGCAGGAAATTGCCCGCTCCGTCAACTCCGAAACTCTTGCCGCACTTCAAGCCGCAAAAACGACCGGACTTCCGGACGAAAATCTTTTCTTTCTTCCTGCGGCGATTAAGTTTTTGACTTCGCACCCGGACGAAGTGCGGGAAATTTTGGGAATGACCGAAGGATTGGAACATTTGCTTGCAAAGACTTTCGGGCGGGCGAAAAACTTTGCAGAAGTGATTGCCGAAACGACAAGCCGCCGTTATCCTTCAAGCCGAATAAGACGCTTGATTCTGCACTTTTTAATCGGCTTGAAGTCTGCGGAATTTGAAGAATTGAAGTCCGGAATTTATGCAAGGGTTTTGGCGTTTGATGAGCGGGGAAGGAGTTTGTTAAAAAAAATGAAGGCGACTTCCGAAATACCGATTGTTTCAAAAGTTGCAAAACATTTGAACAAGCGGGATTTTTCGGTGCGTCGCCGTGAATTGTCGCCTTATCAAAGAAATCTTATGTTTGATGTCATCGCCGATTTTTTGAGGATATCGGGGAATTAGGTAACCGTGTCGCCCGGTGTCAGATTCTGCGATTCATTTGACCGGGAGGAGGATTTTTGTCCCCGCGTTTCATTTGACCGGGAGGGGGATTTTTGCCGCGTTTGTTTTTTCCGTTCAATCTCTTTTCTTCGTCGTTGCCTTCTTCATCGTCGGAAGAAATTTCTTCACCGGCATTGTCCCCGATTTCTTCGGAAGAATTTTCACCGTCGGAATTTTCGGAGGAAGAAATTTCGTTGCCGTTTGCGGTCGAAGTGTCCGCAGTGTTCTCGGTTTCCGCAGAAAGTTCGTCAACATCTTCAACAACCATATCCAACGCCGCAGCCATTTCATTTGCCAAATTTACGTCGCCGCTCTCGTCCTCGTCCTCGCTCTCAAGTGCGGCGGCATTGTCCAGCATTTCAAAA
>CAJOOE010000053.1 GCA_905236145.1 uncultured Selenomonadaceae bacterium | reverse complement strand
CCGAAAAGAAATTTCCACGTCGCAACAATTCTGTTTTACGAATCTTGCACATCTTCCGCCATAACCTTGACCGGCGTCAAACATTCAAAACGATTGTTTATATAATGCGGCGACTTCAAAATTTTTTCGAGCCGGGCATCGGCGGGAAGTCTGCCGAACTCCGGACGATTGACGTAACAAAAAATCCCGCCGCCGGCAACGGCTGTAATTCCGGCAATTCCCGCAAGTCCCTTCAATATAAAATTTCTGCGATTCATTCGGCAATCACTTTCATTGTCGGGAAAAGTATAACGTCGCGGATTGAAGGTGCGTCGGTCAAAAACATTACGAGCCTGTCAATTCCGATTCCCAAGCCGCCCGTCGGAGGAAGTCCGTACTCCAAAGCCCGGATAAAGTCGGTGTCCATGACGTGAGCCTCTTCATCGCCCGCCTCCCTTTGAGCCGCCTGTTCCTCAAATCTTGCCTTCTGATCAATCGGGTCGTTTAATTCTGTAAATCCGTTCGCAAGTTCCCGTCCGTAAACAAAATATTCAAATCTGTCGGTAATTCGCGGGTCGTCCGGATTTTTCTTTGCAAGCGGAGAAATTTCCGTCGGGTGTCCGGTGATGAAAACCGGTTGAATCAATTTTTCTTCGACTTTCGCCTCAAAAGCCGCATTCAAAATCCCGCCGATACCGAATCTTTCCTCATACTCCACGCCGATTTCCTTTGCCATGTTTCTCGCCTCTTCGACGGTCGTGCAGGAGAGAAAATCTTTGCCGGTTTCATTTTTAACCGCGTCGTTCATGCTTATTCTGCCCGGATTTTCAAAATCGAGTTCGACTCCCTGATAAGTGACTTTTGTCGAGCCGCAGACTTCGAGAGCGGCATTTTTTACGATCCCGGCGGTAATTTCGATAATATCGTTGTAATCGGCGTAAGCCTGATAAAGTTCGATTGAAGTAAATTCCGGGTTGTGGCGGTTGTCCATGCCTTCGTTGCGGAAAACTCTGCCCATTTCGTAAACTCTCTCAAAGCCGCCGACGATCAATCTTTTCAAATTCAATTCGGTTGCAATTCTCAAATACAAATCGACATCAAGAGCGTTGTGATGAGTGACAAAGGGACGAGCCGCCGCACCGCCGGCGATCGTCGAAAGTACCGGCGTTTCGACTTCCAAAAATCCGCGTTCGTCAAGGTAGCGGCGAATTGATTTCAAAGTCTTGCTGCGTTTCATGAAAGTTTCGCGGACTTCCGGATTGACTATCAAATCCAAATACCTTTGACGATAGCGGACTTCGACATCTTTCAAGCCGTGAAATTTTTCCGGCAGGGGACGGAGTGACTTCGACAAAATTTCAAAGTCCTCAATTCTTACGGTCAATTCTCCACGCATTGTCTTGAAAACCTGACCACGCAGACCGATAATGTCGCCTATGTCCAGAAGTTTGAACTCCGAATATTTTTCTTCGCCGAGAATATCTTTCTTGAAATAAATTTGAATACTGCCGGAGCGATCGGAAATTGTCGCGAAAGCCGCTTTTCCGTGACCGCGAATCGCCGTAATTCTTCCGGCAATTTTGACTTCTCCGGCATCTCCTTCCCCTTCAATTTCGCCGAACTCTTTGCGAATGTCCGCCGCGTGATGCGTTACGTCGAAACGATGGCCGAACGGGGCAACGCCTTTTTCGATAAATGAATTGAGTTTATTGTGACGAACCTTTATCAATTCGTTTTCGTCAACTTGAACATTTTGTGCATTTTGATTTTTTACCATAAAAACAAATTTCCTCCTTAAAAAAAAGTCTTACAATTTATGCCGTTTTTCGACAACGTCAAATCTTCCTTGACTAAAGAATGACTGAATTAAGGTTTCCGGCAAAAGTGCGGCAATCTCCACTCCGCTTTCCTTGTAAAGATGCGACCGGATGTTCAAAGTCATCGGCGGCGTTTTGTGACCGAGTCGCTTGCTTATTGCCGTTATCGGGAAACGTCGTGTATCCGAATCGGATTTAATCCCGCCTTTTTCGCATTGAGTCGTAATGCTTTTGCGATATGCCGACAATCTTATCACAAAAACCCGGCGGATTACAATACATACGTTACAAAAAAATGGAAATGGAAATTGCCCGGAAATTACCTCGGCAAATAATTTCAAAATTTTCTTTACAATCCGATTGAAATTTTTTAAAATGTATTGGGATTAAATTGTAACGGTATACGGTGACCTTAAACGGGAGGGAACAAGTTTATGATTACAAAGGCGATTGCGGTAATGACTTCGGGCGGCGACAGTCCCGGTATGAATGCGGCGGCTCGTGCGGTTGTCAGGACGGCACTTTATGAAGGCGTTAAAGTTTTCGGGATAAACAACGGATACAAGGGTATGCTTGAGGACGATATAATCGAACTTCAAGCACGCAGCGTCAGCGATTTGATTCAACGCGGCGGTACTTTTTTGGGGACTGCCCGTTGCAAAGAGTTCAAGACCGAAGAAGGTCGGCGTAAGGGATTGGAAAATCTTCAAAAGCACGGCATTGAAGGACTTGTAATAATCGGCGGCGACGGAAGTTTGACCGGCGGTTCTCTCCTTTCAAAAATGGGCGGTATTCCGATTGTCGGACTTCCCGGAACGATAGACAATGACGTTTGGGGAACGGATTATACAATCGGCTGTGACACGGCGGCCAATACTGCGGTTGACGCAATAAACAAACTCCGCGACACTGCGTCGGCTCACCGGCGTATAATGGTCGTTGAAGTCATGGGGCATACTTCCGGCTGGCTGGCAATGACTGCGGGAATTGCAAGCGGTGCGGAATATGTCATAGTGCCGGAGGTAAAATACGATCTTGACGAAATTTGCCGCGAAATTGTCGATTCTTACAAGTGCGGTCGTCGATACAGTATTATCGTGGTCGCGGAAGGTGCATGCTCCGGCGTGGGTTTGAAAAACGTCGTGCAGGAGAAAACCGGTATTGATACTCGCGTTTCGATTTTGGGACATATTCAACGCGGCGGTTCGCCCACTGTCGAAGACAGAATGAAAGCCTCAATGCTCGGCGAACGTGCGGCTCTGGCGATTATTTCCGGCGTTTCAAATGTCGTTTTCGGTTTCGACGAAGGCAAAGTTGTCAGCATAAATCTTTTTGATTCCGTCAACAACAAAAAGCCGCTCGATCCGGAACTTGTCCGCCTGTCAAGCGTTCTCGTTTAACGAAAAATTTTTAATCGTGCATAAAAAATGCCGTCGGGAAGAAAATTTTTCCTCCCGGCGGCTTTTTAATTTTATTCAGACCGTCGGTATTTGAGTTTCAAAATTTAATTTGCCGCCGCCGCAAGTTCTCCGCTGTCTTCGCCGGAGCTCTCTTCAACCGCCGCCGCGACTTCATTCAATGCGTCAATCAATGCGTCAACGTCTATTCCGTGAGCCGTCGCTCCCTGTTCGATATTTTCAAAACGCGATGCCGCACATCCCAAACAACCCATGCCGGCATACATAAACACGCCGATCGTGTCCGGATATTTTTGAACGACTTCCATAATTCCCATATCTTTTGTTATAAGCATTTTCAATTCCTCCAATCTCGATACGCCGGGAATTATATCACCAATTGTCAAACAGTCAATGAATTTTTACTGAAATTTTTCTTGCATATAAAGCGATTTTCCGGTATAAATGGAATATGAATTTCGGAAAAATTTTAAGGGGTCGTTCAAGTGAATTTTGAGCATAAAAGCGTAATGCCGGAAGAAATTTTGAAGGCTTTAAATCCCAAGCCCGGCGGCGTTTACCTCGATTGCACTTTGGGCGGCGGCGGTCATTCGCTGATTATCGGAAACAGAATCGGTGCGGACGGAATTTTAATCGGAATCGACAGAGATGATG
>CAJOOE010000052.1 GCA_905236145.1 uncultured Selenomonadaceae bacterium | reverse complement strand
GGCGGCAGAATCCACGATCCGTGACGCTGATATGGCAAAAGAAATGACCAACTACACGAAGAACAACGTTCTCTTGCAGGCGGCTCAATCAATGCTTGCTCAGGCTAACCAGAACTCCAGTGCAGTCCTCAGTCTCCTCCAGTAATTGATGACTGACCGGAACGGTTCACAAAAATAAAGTTCGCAAATAAAAGCGAAATAACATAATCCCGCAAGGGAGAATGTCAATCGGTGCAGGCGGCGTGTGCCGCCCGGTAGTAAAAAACTTTATCCGATATACGTACGGAAAAAATTGGCGACCGTTGACTTTAAATTCAGTCGGCGGTCGCCTTTTGCAATCATTCATAAAATTTATTCGTTCTTTAAAAATCGTCCGTACACGCTTTAAAGCGTTATGGAATAAAGATTCATTATCAAGCCGCCTTCAGAGGCGGAGGCGGCTGCCGTTTTTTTCCGGTAACAAGGCAAAACCGCTGACGAGCGGAATTGCGTGTTATAAGTTATTCTTTAACTACCATTGTAATTGAAACCTTTCCGAAATTTGAGGGAAGGTGAATTTTTTTGTCGCGTAAATTGCAACGCGGAAAAAATGCTTGTCAAATCAAAAATCATTGTGTAAAATATTTTTCGGTGTGAAGGCGGGAAGAGTTTTTTCGCCGGATTTTGAAAACTTGAAAGGATGATTCACTCATGAACAAAGGCAAACTCTTGTACGAAGGCAAGGCTAAAATGGTTTATGAAACCGACGAACCCGACAAGTATCTCGTTTATTTCAAGGACGATGCCTCCGCGAACAACGGCGAAAAACGCGGCACGATTAAAGACAAGGGAATAGTAAACAATAAAATAAGCACATTTTTTTTCAAACTTTTGAAAGACAACGGCGTTGCAAATCACTATCTCGAAACTTTGAGCGAACGCGAAATGATTGTCAAAAAGTTGCAAATGGTGCCGCTGGAAATAGTCATTCGCAATTTTGCTGCGGGAAGTTTGGCAAAGCGTTTAGGTTTTGAAGAAGGTCTGGAGCTTGCCATGCCGGTCGTCGAATATTATTACAAGAGCGACGAACTCGGCGACCCGATGCTCAATCGTTACCATGTCCTGACGCTCGACATAGCGACCATTGACGAAATGAACGAATTGGATCATCTTGCTTTTACGATAAATACAATCTTGAAGGAAAAATTACGGGCGAAAAATGTTGACCTTATCGACTTTAAACTTGAATTCGGTCGCGACGAAAAAGGAAAATTGATTCTCGCCGATGAAATTTCGCCGGATAACTGCAGATTCTGGGATATGACGACGAAGGAAAAACTCGACAAAGACCGTTTCCGCAGAGATATGGGCGGCGTTGAAGAGGCGTATCACGAAATGTTGGATCGTCTGACAATGTAAAAAATTTTCCCCGATAAAAAACGAAATCCCCTTCTCGGCAGGAAGAGGATTTTTTGTTTTGACATACTCCCCGGAGCCGGAACAAGGGGATTTTCGATAATTTTTTGCAGGAAAATTTGAATATGTAAAGAATAACAAATCGTTTTTTGAAATCTTAAATTAAAGGGAGGAATTTATTTTGATTGATGAATTCAAAAAATTTATAATGCGTGGCAACGTGCTGGATATGGCTGTCGGTATAATCGTCGGTGCGGCGTTCAGCAAAATTGTTTCTTCATTTGTCAGCGACATAATGATGCCGCCGCTCGGACTTTTGGTCGGCAATATTGACTTTTCATATCTTTTTATAAATCTTTCGTCCGAGCATTATGACACTTTCGCCGCCGCAAAAGAGGCGGGAGCACCGATTATCGCTTACGGCTCGTTTTTGAACGACGTTATAAACTTCTTGATCGTGGCGTTTGCAATTTTCATTTTAATCAAGCAGGTCAATCGACTTATGCCGAAAGCACCGGAGCCGAAAGCTCCCCGCACTTGTCCCTATTGCAAAGAGACAATCGCGGACGAGGCAACCAGATGCCCGCATTGTACTTCCGAATTGAAGGATTAAAATTCCGGGAAGTTTATTAAAAAAATTAAAGCGGTCGGGAAAAATTTTTTCCCTCACCGCTTTTTTTGTCGCTTAATTTTCCCGCCCGGTTTCGATTTGAAGATGTTCCCGAACGTCGTTTTTCATCAAATCGCGATGTTCAAGCCTCACCGCATAACCTTTTTTTGCAAGCAGGTCAAAAATATGTTTTGCGACGTAAACGCTCCTGTGCATACCGCCCGTACAGCCGACAGCCAAGACAAATTGACTCTTGCCCTCTTTGACGTACTGCGGGACGAGAAAATCCACCAAAGAATCAAGACGTTTCAAAAAATCTTGCGTGACCTGTTTTTCTTCGATATACGCCGAAACTTCGGGAACCGTCCCGCTCTTGTACCGCAGATTTTCAATGTAAAAAGGATTGGGCAAAAATCTCACGTCCAGAACCATATCGGCATCAAGCGGCATACCGAATTTAAAACCGAAAGACAAGACAGAAATATTCATAATGTCGCCTTCGGGATTTCCGAAAAGTCGATTGAGTTTTTCGCGAAGTTCGGTCTTGGCAAGATCTGAAGTGTCGATAATGTAAGTTGCCTTGCTCCGGACGCTTTCAAGTCGTGCCCGTTCCTTTGTCACTCCGTCCGAAATTCTGGAGGACGGAGCCATCGGATGCCGGCGGCGGGTTTCTTTGTATCGGCGAATGATTGCCGTGTCCGACGCGTCCATAAAGAGCATTTCATAATCACGATTATTTTTGTCCATTTCGTCCAAGACGTGTATAAGATCGTCAAAAAATTCCCGGCTGCGGGTATCGACGACAAAAACGACGCGATTGACCTGTCCGGACGAATGAGAACAAAGTTCGACAAATTTCGGAATAAAGACCGGCGGAAGATTGTCAACGCAGAAATACCCCAAGTCCTCCAAAAATCTGCAGGCTTGAGTTTTGCCGCCGCCGGACATTCCTGTCACGATTATTATTCTTGACTTGTCCGCAAAGTTTTCGGTTTCCTCGCCGTCAATGTTTGAAGTTTCGTTTATTTCGTTTTCCGGCAAAAAATTTTTCTCTTCCATAAAAAAACACGCCTTTCAGTGAATCCTTGTGTCATTTTAACAAACAAAATTTTTTGCGTCAAATGAATTGTTGTTTTCTTTTTCCAAAAAAATATCTTGT
>CAJOOE010000051.1 GCA_905236145.1 uncultured Selenomonadaceae bacterium | reverse complement strand
TTTTTTCGGTCAGATTATATTTTTTTCGTAAGCGTCATAAAGCATTTTGAGTTCTTCAATCTTTTGGTAAATTTCAACCTGCAAATCCGATGCCTTTGAATAATTTTTTGAAACCAAAGCATCAATCAGCCGGGTGAACAGGGATTTTTCGTCGATTGAATCTTTTGCAAGTTCCGCCCGGAGTATAAAAATTTTGTTCCAGTTGTAAGCGTCCATGTCCGTAACAAATTCCGCATCGATTTTCTTTGCTTTGCGGACAAGTGAACGCATTTCCGGCAAAATTCGCGAAACCAATTCCGTTTTCCAGCGAAGTAATGCACCGACCCGGAAAGATTCGATAATTTCTTCCCGCAACGCTCCGCCGCAGGAAATTATTTTGACTTTCTCCGGATATTTTTTCAATGCCTCCATATTTTCCCAAACCGTTGCCGGCGGTTTCCCGAAAAGTCTGTCGCGTTCGTCTTGTGTGTAATCCTCAAAAACATCTTCTTCACTTCTGTACGCCCGATCCTTTTCAAGATAAATTCCCTCTTGCCCGGCGTCCTTGCTCAATTCTTTCAAAAGTTCGTCGGTAGAATGATTTATCGCAAATTTTACTCCGTCCAAAAGTGCCGAATATGCCGCCGCCAAGACAAGATAAGTATTACTGTAAGGATTGCAGGCACGAAGTTCAAAGCGGGTTGCCATCGGATTTTCAAGATCGCGGATAAGTCCGGCAAGAATCGTCCTGTTTCTGCTCGGAATTTCCGGCGAATGACCCAGAGAAGTCACTATACAGACGGGGGCCTCGAAACCCGGCTTGAGTCTGTTGAGTGAATCGTTTGTCGCACTGACGAAGGGATTTATAACCTCGTAATTTTTCAAAATTCCCATAATCGCCCCGTAACCCACGGCACTCATATAATCTTTTTTCGGATCTTTCGCGGCAAAAAGATTGTGAAGTTTTCCGTCCGCAGTGACTGCGGCAAGTCCTATGTGAGTATGTTCGCCGTTTCCGGCAAGTCCGATCATCGGCTTTGCTTTAAAGCTGACTTCCAGCCCGTTCGCCCGGAAAATTTCTTTGACTATCATTCGCACCAAAATTTCATTGTCCGCCGCCTGAACCGCGTCCGCAAATCTCCAGTCGATTTCCAGCTGCTCGCAAACGTGAGTAAGCCTGCCCGCCTCGTCAATTTGAGCTTTAAGACCGCCGACTTCCTTATGTCCCATTTCGACTTTCAAATTATATTTTTCAAGTTCGATTATTGTCTGTTCCAAAGCACAGCGGACGGCTCCGTGCGTCCTTTCCCAATACTGCTCCTGCATGACCTGTGACGCACTCATCTCTTCGACCGCCGCCTCTTCAAGCGGAGTCTTTACCCAAAATTCCAATTCCGTCGCCGAAGTAAAAACTATGTCGATAACTTCTTTTCCGTTTACGTCAAGCCCGCTTATTTCGTGGTGTTGATGAAACAGATCCACAAGTTCCTTTTTGACGTGAATGAGCGTATCGGTCAAAATTGCACGGGAATCGACCCGCTTGCCGTCGTGAATCAAAAATCCGGGAATACGCAAAGTCCCGACCGGGCGATTTGTCACATTGTCGTAATGTTCAAAATTGTAATCGACAAACCAATTGACATTGGGATCGACCGGCATATCGACCTTTGCATTGTTCAAAGTCGCGATTCCCGGCAGGACAACGGAACTTCCGTCCGTCTGAACCGCTCTGCCCGCATAAAATTCGTCAATGTCTTTGATGAAAATTTCGACCGGAATTTTTTCGTCTGTATCGTTGCCGGCAAGGTCTATGCCGACGAGCGAAACAAATTTTATCTCCGGGCGATCTCTCAAAAGTTTTATAATTTCTTCCTTCGGTGTGTTCGCTTTGATTGTGTAGAGCAATTCCGCCATTAAAAAATCCTCTCCTCAAAAAAATTTTTTTAAACATAGTTGAATTTTCCGAGTTTCCAAACTTTCCCGGAAATTTTTTCGACAGTCGCATCGCCGGAAATTTTGAGTTGCGGAACAACGTCTTTTTCCGGGAAAACGAAGAAACTTGCGACTTCTTCCCCGTGTTGCAGGAAAAGTTCGATCGCGGTTTTATCGACAAACAATCTGAAATCAAATTCTTCATCGGCGAAAAGTTTAAATTTACGCACACCCTTGCCGCCGGATTTCATTTGATTCCGATCTATTGTCATAACCTGTTCGGTTTTGTCGTAAGTCATCAAAACTTTTTCGCCGGCATAGTCCAAAGTTAAAGTAATTTTCTTTGCCTTGCCGAAACGAATTTTAATTTTCGATTCACTGCCTTCAAAAAGTTCGAAGGAAGTTTCCGGAGTTTCCGCCGCATCGACCGCAAAAAAGTCTTGACGAAGTTTTTTCAATTCTCTTGCCGGCTTTGAGAAAATGTGACCCTGTTTCAAAGTCAATTCTCTGGGCATTGTGAGGGAAAATCGCCAACCGTCCGATTCCGCCGGAAAATCATCATCGCGATCCGGCATACCCATCCAGCCGATTAAAATATGTCTGCCGGAATTGTTGAAGGCTTGCGGGGCGTAAAATTCAAAACCCTTGTCGATCTCCTCAAATTTACCGTGAATAAAGTCCAAAGAATCCGGCGACAAATGCCCGGCAATATATCCGGCTTGAAATTTGTTTTGATATTTAAATTCTTCCGCCTCAAGTCCCTGCGGGCAAAAAATCATCGCGTCGTAATTCCCGAATTGCAGAAGTCCGGGACATTCCCACATATATCCGAAATTTTTGTAATCGGTTTTAATTTCGCCTTTGAAATTCCAACCGTCGGAAGTTTCTTCGTAAAGCAAGGCACAGCCGGTTTCGTCAGCCCTTTGAGCACCGAGAACAAAATATCTTTTGCCGTGTTTGTAAAAAATGTAAGGATCGCGGAAATGAGCCGTGTAACCTTCCGGGTTGCCGGGAACGATTATTGAGTCTTTGCGAATTTTTCCGTTTTCAAGCGTTCCGAATCTCTGAGCCGCCGTGCGAACATTTTTTTCGTCTTTTGAATTGCAGGTGTAAAGCACTCTGACTTTTCCGTCCTCTGCAAGCCCGCAACCGGAATAACAGCCGTCTTTGTCGTGAACGTCTGTCGGGTGCATGGCGAGTTGAGGGACGGAGTAGGTTATAAAATCTTTCGTGGAAGTGTAAGCCCAGCATTTATTTTTGTGGACAACGCCGAGCGGATTCCACTGGAAAAAAATGTGCCAAGTGCCGTCAAGATAAGTCAAGCCGTTGGGATCGTTAATCAAGCCGAAAGGCATTTCCAAATGAAAATTGTTGTGCCGCCGGTCTTTGAAGGGAAAACCTTTGCGAACCTTCTCGTCAATTTGTTGTTTGTCGAAATTTTCCATGTCGTTGCCTCCTTTTTGGTTGCGTCAGTGCTTTAGAGTGTCGGTATGCCAGGGGAATTACTGACGCCCTGTTTCATTACATTTGCGATTCCGGATATTCACTGCCGAAAGCCCTTTTGCTTACGGCTATGACCGGCGGGGTTTGAATACGCTTTGCGACTGCCGGTCCGGTGAAAAGTTTCCACCAACGCTCAAGATCTGCTTTAAACTCTCCCGCCGTCGAAAAATATTTTTTTGCAAGTCCCGGAGCACAGCCGATTTTTTCCTCCAAAATTCCCGCCTCATACCATTCAAAAATTTCTTCCGGCGTTGCATCCTCTTCGACAAACGCACGGAAAAGACAGTCGTGATAAGGATATTTTACGGGATCCCCTTTCCCCTCGTCAACATTTTGAGCGTTGCTCAATTCCGCACTCGGAACAATGTCAATAATTCCCTGCGGAATGACTTCCCGCCCGAAAATTTCTTTATTTATGTAATTTGCAAGGTCGTACATTTGAAATTTCCACAGATCCGCCGTCGCCGCCAAAAATCCGGCCGCATCGCCGTACATTGTCGCGTATCCGATAGTAGTTTCGGCTTTGTTTGCGTTGCAGGTGAAAACTCCTCCGACTGCCGCCGCCAATGCCGCCAAAATTCGCGAACTCCTGTCCCTCGCCTGAATATTTTCTTTGACAAATCCGGAGAGTTTCAAATTTTCGCTCGTGCCGTCCGACAAAAATTTTATCGGCGTTCCTTCAAGCTGTTTGACCGTGAAATCAACCGACTCTTGAATCGGGACGATCATATATTTGCAACCGGAATTTTTTGCAAGTTGTTCGCTCAAGCCCTTTGTCGTCGCGGAATTAAAGACGCTCGGCATATTGACAAGCAGAACATTTTCCGCTCCCAAAACTTTTGAATAAAGAGCGGTCGCGACTGCCGAATCAATGCCGCCGGAAATTCCGATAACGACTTTTTTCATTCCGATTTGATCCATAAATTTTTTTATGCCGTAAGTCAAAGCCCGGTAAATTCCGGCGACTTCCGGCTCGTTCGCAATTTCGATTTTCGGCAGGCGGTCAATTTCTTCAAGCTCGACAATTTCAATTTTTTCCGCAAAAAGCTCGCCGCGTTTTACGACTTCGCCGCCGGAATTGTAAACCGAAGTGCCGCCGTCAAAAGTATAAATCGTCTTGCCGGTATTTTGTATTCCGGTGATGTTTGAATAAATTGCCGGGCATTTGCCGACGGAAGAAATTTTTTTGAAAAATTCGTCGCGGCGGGAAATTTTTCCGATTTTGAAAGGCGAATCGAAAAGCCCCAAAATAAAATCCGGCTTGCTCTTTTTGATAAAGCCTTCGACTGTGGGAAAAAAGTCGTCAAGCCGGTTTTCTTCGCCGGCAATACAGGCGACGCGATAATTTTTCCCGGCAAGGTTTATTTCAAAAAATCCGTCAATCTCTTTCGGCTCGATTTTTTTGCCGTCTTGAGCGGCGAAAATTTCTCCGATATTCCGAACGTATTCGCCGGCACGCTTTTTTATTTTTTGCGTTTCGATATTACCGAAAATTACGGCAATTCCGGTGCTTGCCGCGACAATTTCCCTGCCGCACTCCTCGCATTTTTGCAGAAAGGATTTTCGTCGCACGGCACTTCCGATTAAATATCCGGACACGGACATTTCCGGAAAGACAACCAAATCCGCACCGGATTTTTTCGCCGCGTCGATCATTTCCAAAATTTTTTTCGTGTTCTCGTCCGGATGTCCCGCTTTAATCTCCGGCGAAACATAAGCAATTTTCGGCAAATTAACCGCCTCCCAAAAAATTTTTCCAAAACTCCGGAATTTTCTCTAAATTTCGCGGCTATATTTTAAATTACCTGCCGCAACTTTGTCAATTCAAACCGGAAAAGTATACTTGCCTGAAAAAAACGCAAACAAAAAATTTTATCCCGGAAAAAAATTGCGTCGATATTGACACATTCCGGAACAGAATATATAGTTTGCGTCATAAGATTTGAAAGGACGTGGAATTTTATGAAATGCCGGCGGTGCGGAAAAGATTTGAACGGTTCGACTGTTTGCAATTTTTGCGGCTTTGAAAATGAAGAAGGCAACGTTCGGGAATTGAGCCGGATTGAAAAAAATTTTTTTGACGGCGTGACGATTGACTTGGACGGCAACGGGGAGCCGAAAAACGATTCCGGGAATTTCGGGAATTTCGGAACACGAGGCAGTTGGAAAACTTATTCGACCGGCGGCGGAGGATTTTTCTCCCGAATGATTTCAAAATTTGTCGGTGCGCTTATGGACAACAACCGCCTTGCAAAAATTGCTGCAACTTTAATTGCAATCGCCTTTGCCGGTCTGATGCTTTTCGTTGCTTTGCCGATTTTGTTTGTATTTTTGGCGGCGGGAATTGCACTTTTCGCCTTCAGTCAAATAGTGCGTTAGTGTGTTTCTGCCGTTTCTCTGATTCCCTGTTTCGTCAGCGTTGTCGAATCAATTTCCGATCCGTCCGGCAGAAAACATTTTGCCGTCAAATTATGTTCGTCAACTTCCAGTGTCAAATAGTTGTCGGTTTCCGGCTGCGGAGCGATAACTTTGTCGAGCCGGTGATCCTCCCACAAGCCCGGATAACGAACGTCCCCGCTGACGCCGGTCAAAATATACAAAGGTCCGGTTTCATTCGGAGTAAAATTTTTCAAGCGTCCGCGATTTCTGTAAGTGTGCAGGTGAGCCGTGAAAACGGCGTCCGCTCCCAAACGCTCAAATTCCGGCATAAAAATCACTCCGGCATCCGAAAATCCTTCCTTCCGATCCGTCCGCCCGTTGATACGATATTGCAAAACGTCCTTGTGTATCAAAACAATTTTCCAAGCCTTGTCGCTCCGTGAAAAATCTTCGCGGAGTCTTCTTATTTGTTCGTCGATAATTCCCGGCTTATACTTTTCAATTTCGTACCATTGACTGTCCAAAACCGCAAAATGTGCCGCACCGAAATCAAAGAAATAATAGTGTCGGGAAAATTTTTCGCTGCCGTTGTCGGGGACGGCAAAATAATTCAAATAGGCAATCGGCAAACGCGTCTGCCAATTTCTGTCGTAAGTTTCGTGGTTGCCGCAGACCGGTGCAAAAGGCATTTCGGAAATATTTTCCGAAATTTCGCCGAACCACGCCTGCCATTGAAATCTGTCCTCGCCGTTGTCCACAATGTCGCCCATATTGCAGAAAAAATCTGCGTCCGGATTTTTTTCAAACGCCGCCTTTGCGACACCGCCCCAGACCGAATAATCTGCACTTTGAGAGTCCGGAAAGATTATCGCTTTAAATTTCCCGTTTGCCCGGGGGGTTTTGAGTTCGTGAAAATCCGTAACGCTGTTGCCGTCAACAATTCTGTATTCGTAGCTTTCTCCGGGAGTTAAATTTTCAATCCTTGCCGTGTATTGAATGTTTTCCGTGCCGTCGTCGGTGAAGGTAGAATTTTCCGGGACAACTTTAAGCACGGTTTCAAAAGAATTTTTAAATCTTATTTCGACTTCCGGAGCGGTCAGCGGCGAATCTGTCTGCCACATCAGAGTCCGGGAAGTCGAGCAGTCGGCGGCTGCGAGGTGTCGCAAATTTTTTACTTCCAAATCTTTTAAAATTCCGCTGCAACCGGTCAAAAGTCCGGAAGTCGTCAAAATTATTCCCGCTCCCGCCGCTTTCAAAAAAGTTCTGCGATTTATTTTTCCGTCCATTTGTATATTCCCAACCTGTTGAAAACTTTAACGCCGAATTTCCCCACAAGCGGTATTCTCTCCATATCCTCTCTCAAAAGACCGCCGATAAAGGCAAGCACCGCAACATAAATTATACCGCCGAAAATTACCGCCCCGAAAGTCGAACTAACTTCAATGTTCCATTGCGCCATTGTAAATTCATAGAAAAATTTCACCGCCGCCGCCATGACCGCCGCCGCTCCGATTGTTTTGAAAAGTTGCAACGGCTCTATTTTGTAACCGATATATTTGTAAATGAAGTATAAATTTATGAACGCCGCAACGCCCATATCCGCAGCCGTTGCCCAAGCCGCACCCATAATTCCCAAAGCCGGCATCGCCGTCAAAGTCCAGTTTAAAGCGACTTTTGCCGCCGCCGCCAAGATCATGTTTACCATGGGAATCGTGGTATGTCCCAGACCCTGCAAGACACCGGTTGAAACTTGATGCAAGCCCAATAAAATTATCGACACGGCGGAGATCATTACCGCCGGTCCGGCTCCCGGTGCATTGTAAATCAAAGTTGCAATCGGCGTTGCCAAAAGGAAAACTATGACGAACGCCGGGAAACAGACGAAATTTGAAATTCTGACCGCCGCCGCCGTCTGCCTGTAAATTCTTGCGTCATCTTTTAAAGCCCGTGCCTCAGAAATTGCCGGGACTATGGAAACGGCAAGCGACGCGGTTAAAATCGTCGCAAGGTTTATCAAAGGCACAGCCATTCCCGTCAAATAGCCGAAAAGTTCCGTCGCCTGTCTTACCGAATATCCGGCAACTTCCAATCTCTGCGGGACGATCATCAAATCCAAATTTGAAACGACCGGCAACATTATTGAGGCGGCACTTACCGGAAGTGACAGCGTGAAAATTCGTTTGATTATTGAGAATGCCGATTCTTTTTCCGATTCCGGCGAAGGTTTTAAATCTTTGCCGAATTTCGCATCAATGTCCCGATTTAATTTTATATGGAAGTAAACAAGGACGATCAAGCCGGTGACCGCTCCCGCCAATGCTCCCAAACTTGCACCCGCCGCCGCATAGTCAAGACCCCAAGGCAAGAGCAGGTCGGCAAGCACAATCATTGTTATGACACGGAAAATCTGCTCGACAATCTGACTGACAGCCGTCGGTGTCATACTCTGCCAGCCCTGCAAATATCCCCGTGAGGACGCAAGGAAGGTCACAAAAAACACAGTCGGCGCCAATGCCACGACCGACATATAAGCCCGCGAATCTCTGATAAAATGTAAGTCAATCAGCCATTGGGCGGAGAAATATGTGAGGACGGAGAAAAATATTCCGGTCAGGAGCATCAGAAACATTGAAATTCTGAAAACTCTTTTCGCACCGAAAATATCATTCAAGGCGACTCTCTCCGCCGTTATTATCGAAATTGCAACCGGAACGCCGGCTTGAGAAATTGTCATCGCGAAAAAGTAAATCGGGAAAGCCATTTGATAAAGTCCGATACCTTCGCCGCCCAAAATTCTCGAAACGAAAATCCAATTCAAAGAGCCGATTACCTTGACGACAAAACTTGCTATGGTCAAGATAAACGTACCCTTTAAAAATTTTTCGCCGTTGCCGGATTTTGTTTCTCCCATTCTCTGTGTCACACCGCCCGAAAATATTTCAAATCCAAAAAATTACGCAAATGATTATAACACAAAATAACCGGGCGAATATGTTTTGAGAAAAAAAATTTTTCCCCGGACTTCATTCCGCATTTTTTGAAACCGATTCCAAAATTTTCATTACGTCCAAAGAAGTTTGCAAGCCCGATTCAACCGCCTTGTAATTTCCCGACTCAAAAATTTCTCCGAACTCCGCAAATTCGTGAACCATTCGATGATCAAATTTATTCAGTTCAAAATGTTTCGGCTCTTCCCCGCGAATAACCAGATCGAACGAATTAAATTCATTCGGCGACCCTTGCGAATAAATATAGCCTTTGTCACCCTGCACGATTAAAAAACACGGGCTTGCGGAATCTTTCGCGGCGTTGCAGGTCGCGGTAAATCCGTGATATTTCATTACAAGGGAGCCGGAAGTATCGACGGAGTTCCAACCTTTATTCGGCGTGTAAGAAACATTTTCCGGAGCACCGAAAAGCCCGACGACAAAATTTATATTGTAAACATTCAAATCGAAAAGAGAACCGCCGTTTGTATTCGGATCGAAGGCGGGAGCGACTTTGTAAGCCTTGTAAGCATCATAGCGGCTTGAATATTGCGAGTAATTGCATTGGACGAGTTTAACCGTTCCGATCTTTCCGAGTGCGTCTTTGACGGCGTGGAAATTCGGCATATGCAAATTTGTGACCGCCTCAAACAGATAAAGTCTTTGATGTTTCGCAATTCCGACCAAGTCGCGGGCATCGTTCAAAGAAGTGGTGAAAGGTTTTTCCAAAATTACATTTTTACCTGCCTCCAATGCCCGGCGGGCGTATTCGTAATGGACGCTGTTTACCAAGCCGATATAGACGAATTTAATCGAATCGTCGGAAAAAATTTCGTCGAGGTCTGTGGTAACTTTTCCTATCCCGGAAATTTCGGCAAGTTTGTCCGCCTTGTCTTTGCTGTGAGGACGTGCCCAAATTGTCGCGACTTCAAATTTTTCGGACGCTTTCATTGCGGCGACCGCCTCCGGAATAATTTTTCCCGTTCCCAATACTGCTATTTTAATCATAATTCCTTCCTCCCTTTTTTCAGCCGGTGTATCGGACCGGTTCCCTGTTCCCATAATTCCCTGTTTCCCTGAAAATTCCCTGCCGACACACGCCGGACTTTCAACTTCAAACGAAATTTTACAAAATGCCGGAATTGCGGTAAAATGCGGGAGAAAATTTTTCGGACAAGAGATGAATACTTTGAAAAAAATCTTTCTTTCGCACAAAAACGATCTGACCCGTGCCGCAGTTTTTGAAGGCGGCGAACTTGAATATTTTTATACTTCCGGGCTTGAAAATCCGAATTTAATCGGCAACGTTTACAAGGGGACCGTGAAAAGCATTTTGCCGGGACTTTCGGCGGCTTTCGTCGATATAGGACGGGCGGAAAATGTCTTTCTTCGTCTGCACTCCGACGAAAAAATTTCAATCGGTCAATCGGTACTCCTGCAAATCGAAAAAAATTCGACGGACTTCAAAGCACCGCGAGCAGGTTTAAAAATAAATTTGCCGGCTCGTCACATTGTCCTGATGCCGGAAACAAAATATATCGGCATATCCGGAAAACTTTCGCCGGAAGAAAAATCAAGACTTTACAAAGTCGCAAAGAAAATTTGTCCGCCGGGAACGGGGATAATAATGAGGACGGCGGCGGCGGATTGCCCGGAAGAAATTTTGTCCGCAGAAGTCGAATGTCTGCAAAGACTTTGGGAAACGCTGAAGGAGAGATTTTCAAAGAGAAAACCGCCGGCTTTGATTTACGACGACAACGACCTTGCAGTAAAAATAATTCGTGAAGAACTTTCGGAGGACACGGAAATTTTTTTAATCGACAACGTGAAAATTTTTAATCGTGCAGTCGAAATCGCGGAAAAATTTTATCCGGAATTTGTCGATAAAATCAAACATTACAAGGACTTGCCGCCGCTTTTTGAAAAATTCGGAATCGAAAAAGAACTTGCCGCGACAAAAAATCGGGAAGTTGCTTTGCCTTCCGGCGGTTTCATAATTATCGACAAAACCGAGGCTTTGACGGTCATTGACGTGAACAGCGGAAAATTTTTCGACGAGGACAAGGAAGAAACGATTTTTAAAACAAATATGGAGGCGGCAAAGATGATTTTGCGGCAAATTCAACTTCGCGACATCGGAGGAATAATAATCGTCGATTTTGCGGATATGATCGACCCGGAGCGACAAAATTTTCTCTTGGAATTTTTGCGGGAAGGTGCAAGGAAGGATCGCAGTAAATTAAAAATCGTCGATATTACGAAATTGGGCTTGGTGGAGATGACGAGAAAAAAACGCGACGCAGGCGGTTAAAGTCGGTAAATTCTGCAGGAATTGAAAGGAAATCGGAGCGTCGGCAATTCACCGGCACACCGACGCTTTAAAAAGTGAGGGACGAAAAAATTCATGAAACCGGAACATAAAGCGGAGATGAAAATGCGACGCAGAAATATTGCACTGCTTATCGCTTACGACGGTACAAATTATAACGGTTTTCAAAGACAAAATCCTCCGAGCCGGGCGATTCAAAATATTTTGGAGGAGCGGCTCGAAAAAATTTTCGGCGACACGATAGAACTTGCCGCCTCCGGGAGAACGGATTCCGGAGTCCATGCGGCGGGTCAGGTCGTCAATTTTTTTACGGACGGGCGAATTGAAGTTGAAAAAATTCCCCTCGCCGCAAGCGGAATTTTGCCGGGAGACATTGTCGTGAAAAAGGCGTGGGAAGTCGATAAAAATTTCAGTGCCAGGCACAGTGCGAAAAGTAAAATTTACAGCTACAAAATTCAGCGGGGCGAAACTTTAAATCCGTTTACCGCAAGATTTGCCCGGCACATTCGCTATCCTTTGGACGTTGAAAAAATGAGCGATGCTTTGAAAATTTTGGAAGGGACACACGACTTTTCCGCTTTCAAGGCGGCGGGAGGACCTCCGGTCAGCCCGGTGAGAACGATTTACCGGGCGGAAATTTTTCCGGAAGAAATTTTCGGAGCGGATATTTTGACGATAAAAATTCACTCAACCGGATTTTTGTATCACATGGCAAGAAACATTGTCGCGGCGGTTACGGAAGTCGGGCGGCAGAGAATTACGCTCAAAGACTTTGAGGAAATTTTTGAGAGCCGGGACAGGGGGAGAGTTCCGGCGACTGCTCCGGCTTGCGGTCTTTGTCTGGAAAAAGTTTTTTATGACTGACCGGCTGAAAAAAAGCAGGAAATTTGCGATATTGCAGGAAAGAAAAAGCAAATTTAAATTTTACGGGAGGAATAAAATTTGGCGGTAAAAATCGAAAACATAAAAAAATTTCACTTCATCGGAATCGGCGGTGCCGGAATGAGTGCACTTGCAAAAATTTTGATCGAACGCGGTTTTGAAATAAGCGGTTCGGACAGAGCCGAATCACCGAATACCGAAATGCTTAAAAATCTCGGTGCGAAAATTTTTATCGGTCACGACGAAAAAAATATCACGGACGAAAAGGGCAGAGCGGCTGTCGAGGCGATTGTATGCTCTTCGGCAATTCCCGCCGATAATCCGGAAGTCGTCAAGGCTGAAGAGTTGAAAATTCCGAAACTCCACCGCTCCGACATCAACGCCTTCCTGCTCAACTCAAAGAAAGGAATTGCCGTTGCCGGTGCTCACGGAAAGACCACAACAACTTCAATGATCGGCTTTGTCCTCTACAATGCCGGTGTGGATCCGACAATAATTATCGGCGGCGAATCGACGGACTTGGGGACGAGTGCGGTTTTGGGGACAAGTGATTGGCTTATTTCGGAGGCTGACGAGAGTGACGGCTCGTTTATAAAATTGAAACCGGATATCGCCGTCGTAACGAATATAGAGGACGATCATCTGGATCATTACGGCACCGTCGAACGGATAAAGGCGGCGTTCAAAATTTTTCTTGAGAACGTCAACAAGACGGACGGCGTTGCCGTACTCTGCATGGACAACGACAATTTGAGAGAAATTTCCGGCTCCGTCAAAAGAAAAATCATTTCTTACGGCATAGAACACGACGCAGACATCATGGCAAGAAATGTCCGTTCGCATATTGAAGGAATAAGTTTTGAAGTTACCCGGCGTAAAGTTGACGAGAGCGGCAAAGTTACCGAAAAAATTTTGGGCAAAGTCAAATTGACCGTTCACGGGCGGCACAATGTTTTAAACGCCCTTGCCACAATCGCCGTCGCCTTGCATATCGGCGTTGACTTCTCAAAAATCGTCGAAGGGCTTGCAATTTTTCACGGAGCAAAAAGACGTTTTCAGACGAAGGGGCTTGTAAAAAATGTTCGAGTGATTGACGATTACGCCCACCACCCGACGGAAATTGCCACGACTTTGAAGGCGGCAAGAGAAACAAAGCCGCGAAAATTGATTTGCGTTTTCCAGCCGCACAGATATTCACGGACAAAACTTTTGAAAAAAGAGTTCGGCTCCGCATTCAAAGAAGCAGACTTCCTGATTTTGACGGATATTTATTCCGCCGGCGAGGAGAAAATTGAAGGCATAAGCGGCGAAACGATTTTGGAGGAAGTTTTAAATTCGACCAATCAAGCCGTTTCATATATTCCGAAACGCGAGGACATAGCCCAATATTTGACAGACAATGCCGCACCGGGCGATATTGTCATAACAATGGGAGCCGGCGACATTTACAAGACGGGCGAAGAATTTTTGGAACTTCTCAAACAACAACGCAAGAGAAAAATTGTCGTTTTGGTCGGCGGGCCTTCGACTGAAGCGGAAGTTTCACGCAGGACGGGAAAAGCGGTTGCAGACGCTTTGAAGTCGAAAGATTACAACGTCGAAATTATGGAACTCAATCCGATAACTTTTTCCGAAGAAATAAAAGAAAAAAATTGCGGCATAGTCTTTAATGCGGTTCACGGGAAATACGGCGAGGACGGACTTGTGCAGGGAACTTTGGATATGCTGAAAATTCCTTACACCGGCTCCGATGTCCTTGCCGCCGCTTTGACAATGGACAAAGTCGCGGCAAAGAGAATTTTTAAATCCGAAAAAATTTCCACGCCGAAAGCGGAAGTTTATCGGGCGGCGGAAAAGAGCGACGAACTTGCCGGAGAGATTGAAAAGAAATTCGGTCTGCCGGTCGTAATCAAGGCATCTTCTCAAGGTTCGAGTATCGGCGTGAACATTGTCGAAAATTCGGACGGAATTGCGGAGGCGATAGAAAATGCCTTCACTTTCGGCGACGAAATTTTGGTTGAAGAATTTATAAAAGGCAGAGAGTTGACCGTCGCGGTTTACGGAAACGCCGACAATGCGGAGGCTTTGCCGGTCATAGAAATTACGACGGTTTCCGGGCGATACGATTACGAAAGCAAATATACAAAAGGTGCGTCAACTCACATTTGCCCGGCGGAACTTTCGCCGAAAATCACGGAAAAAGTGCAGACGGCGGCGATTAAGGCTTTCAAGGCTTGCAAATGTTGCGGCGTTGCGAGAGTCGATTTAATGCTGTCGGAGAGCGGCACGCCCTATGTAATTGAAGTAAATTCCGTTCCCGGAATGACCGAAACTTCACTTGTCCCGGATGCGGCACGGGCGGCGGGAATCGAATTTCCGGAACTCTGCGAAAAGATTTTAAACTTGGCTGACTTTTAAATTTTGGCGGGGGAAACGATGAAGAAATTTTTTGAAACCGAAATAAAATCCAATGTCGAAGTTGCGGAAAAAATTTTTCGTCTGGAAGTCGCGGCTCGGGAAATTTCGGAAATTTCAAAAGCCGGGCAATTCGTTACGATAAAATTGCCGGCTGAAGAATTTACTTTGAACAGACCTTTCGGAATTGCCGGACTTGACGGCGGGATTTTGAAAATGTTTTATCGCGTCGTCGGCAGGGGGACAAAGTTTTTATCGACGCTCAAACCGGGCGAAAAGTTGAAAATTTTGGCTCCGCTCGGCAACGGATTTACTTTCGACCCGGACGAAAAAATTTTGCTTGTCGGCGGCGGTATGGGACTCGCTCCGCTCCTCGCGGCTGCCGGGCAAGCGGATTTTGCGGACGTTTTGATCGGCGGGAAAAATTCGGAAGAAGTGAAATTTTGGATAAGCGAATTTAAAGCGGCGGCGGACGAAATTTTTGTGACGACGGACGACGGGAGTTTCGGGAAACACGGATTTGTCACGGATTTTTTGCCGGAAATTTTGGTGCGAAAAAATTATTCACGCGTCCTGACCTGCGGTCCGGAAATTATGATGCGGGGCGTTGCGAAAATTTCCGGAGAATATGAGCTGCCCTGCCTTGTTTCCTTTGAAAAGCGTATGGCTTGCGGACTCGGAGCTTGCTTGAGCTGTTCGACGGACACAAAGAGCGGCAGGAAAAAAATTTGCAAGGACGGACCGGTATTTGATTCGCGGGAGGTTTTTTGACGAACGTCCGGCGATTATAAATTTTTTCTTTTATGAGAAGTTAAAAAAATCTGTCGCCGGTTGACAGACAAAAACCGGAATATTAAAATCAGAGAAGTTTGACGAAGGGAGTAAATTTTGTGGAACAGAAAATAAAGGAATTGCGTGAAAGAGTCGGCGAGGCAATAAAGTCGGCGTCGACGGATTTGAAAGAGCTTGAAAATATTCGCGTAAAATTTTTGGGAAAAAAAGGAGAACTTACCGGACTTCTTCGCGGCATGAGTCAACTGAGTGCGGAGGACAGACCGAGAATAGGAAAAATCGTAAACGAGGCACGCTCACAAATAGAACAGTTGCTTGCCGAAAAAAATGCCGAATTGAAATCCAAAGAGTTGAAAAACAAATTGGCGGCGGAGAAAATCGACATAACTTTGCCGGGACGCAGGACGATTCCGGGAAAATTGCACCCGCTCACTTTGACTTTAAACCGCGTCAAAGAGATTTTCATAAATATGGGTTACACGGTCGAAGAGGGACCGGAAGTCGAAACGGATTATTATAATTTTGAGGCGTTGAACCTTCCGAAAGATCACCCGGCGAGAGATACGCAAGATTCTTTTTACATTACGGAAGAAATTTTACTTCGCACTCAAACTTCACCGGTACAGGCACGGACTATGGAAAATCACGAGCCGAACAGCCCGATAAGAATGATCGCACCGGGCAGAGTTTATCGCCGGGACGATTACGACGCATCACATTCACCGATGTTTACGCAGGTTGAAGGACTTGTCATTGACAAGGGAATAAGTTTTGCGGATTTGAAAGGAACGCTGGAATTGTTTTTGAAACAAATGTTCGGCAACAACGCAAAAGTCCGCCTGCGTCCGAGTTTCTTCCCCTTCACCGAGCCGAGTACGGAAGTCGATGTTTCCTGCGTAATGTGTCACGGGGAAGGCTGCAAAGTTTGCAAGGGATCCGGCTGGCTTGAAATTTTGGGTGCCGGAATGGTTCACCCGCACGTCTTGGAAATGAGCGGCTACGATCCTTCAAAAGTCAGCGGATTTGCTTTCGGCTTGGGCGTTGAAAGAATTGCAATGCTCAGCTACGGCATTGACGATTTGCGGCTGTTCTACGACAACGACATAAGATTTTTGAATCAGTTTTGAAATTTGAGTGTGTCGAAAGTTCACGAATTTATCGGGTGAACTTCCGGCATTTTTGTTTTCGGCTTGATTCTCGGGTTTAAATCTCATATAATCTTGCCGGGAGTTGATATTGAAATGAATTTCATTGATACGCATTGTCATTTGACCGACGAAAAATTTTCTGCGGATTTGACCGGAGTCGTCGAGCGGGCGAAAAATTCCGGCGTCGGAAAAATAATAAATTTCGGAAGTACTTTGAAAGATTCGGGGGATTGCGTGGAACTTGCCGAAAAATTTTCCGGACTTTTCGCGGGAATCGGCATACACCCGGAGGAAACGCAAGACTTCGACGAAAAAACCTGCGACAAACTTGCCGACCTTGCAAAAAATCCCGGCGTGATTGCAATCGGCGAAATCGGACTGGATTATCATTGGGAAAAATCCGGAGAAGGTCGCGAACTTCAGAAAAAAATTTTTGTCGCTCAACTTGACCTTGCAAGGCAACTGAATTTGCCGGTTTGCATACATGAGCGGGAGGCTCACGGCGACGCTCTGCAAATTTTGAAAAGCGAGGCAAGGGATTTGAAACTTGTCCTGCATTGTTTTTCCGGAAGTTTGGAGATGGCAAAAGAAATTTGGAAATGCGGTTGGTTTATCGGAATTGACGGGCCTTTGACTTTCAAAAATTCCGCAAAACTTCCGGAGATCGTGAAAACCGCTCCCGCCGAAACTCTTTTGCTTGAAACCGACGCTCCGTACCTTGCCCCGACTCCGAATCGCGGCAAGAGGAACGAGCCGGCATTTTTGTTAAACATCGCTCAAAAGGTTGCGGAAATTCGCGGCGAAACTTTGGAAGAAGTCGCACGGTACACGACGGAAAATGCGGAAAGGTTGTATTTTTTAAGGGAAAGGGGAAAAAAATTTTGACGGGCGACGACAAAAAGTTTGCGTTCATAACCTGCGTAAACAGTGATTATTGGTACAGCGAGTGCTTGCTTTACCTCAAACATCTGAACTTTCCCGCCGGAATCACGCCGGAATTTATCGACATTCGCGGAGCCGGCTCAATGACTTCCGGATATAATGAAGGTATGAATAAAACCAATGCGAAATATAAAGTTTACCTGCACCAAGATACTTTTGTCGTCAATAAAAATCTTGTCGCCGATCTGTTGAAAATTTTTTCCGACAAAACAATCGGAGCGGTCGGAGTCATCGGTTGCAGGAATTTGCCGAAAACCGGAGTTTGGTGGGACGGTATGAGGACTTACGGCAGAGTTTTGCATGCCTGCGAACCTGAAAGCGTTGTTGATTCTGAATGTATGGAGCCTGAAGGACTTTTTCAAGAAGTTGAATCGGTTGACGGACTTTTTCTTGCGACGCAGTACGATTTAACTTGGCGCGAAGATTTATTTGACGGCTGGCATTTGTATGACACTTCGCTTTGCAAGGAAAATCAGCGCGTCGGCAGAAAAGTTGTCGTGCCGAATCAGTCGCAAGATTTTTGGTGTATTCATTGTCCGAAAGAAAAAAGTTTAGATCCTAAGTATCGCAAGTATCAAAAAATTTTTTTGCGCGAATATGGCAACGAACTTCACCCCGAAGTGTAGGAGAAATTTTTATGAATTTACCGCAGTGCGAAATAAATTTTGTCGGAGAAAACTTTGCTGAAGAAATTTTGATTGTCTCGGGAGGAAGAAAACCTGAGGCGATATTTTTTTCTGAAGTTGCGAAGGAAAGAAAAATTTTGGCAGTGGACAGAGGAATTGAACTTTGTCATGCTGCAAAAATTTTTCCTGAA
>CAJOOE010000050.1 GCA_905236145.1 uncultured Selenomonadaceae bacterium | reverse complement strand
TTTTGAAAGGACGCCGTATTCGGTCGGGACTCGCCGGTTAAAAATTATCAGGTGTGATATTCGCCGTTTATTTTTACATATTCATAGCTGAAATCGCAACTGAAAACCGTTGCATCGAAATTTCCGAGTCCCAGATCAATTTCAATGACAATATCGTGAGCCGCCATGACTTTTTTCAATGCGGCATCGTCATATTTCGTTCCGAGTCCGTTTTCATAAACCGGAATATTTCCGAATTTGACGACGGTTTTTTCCGGGACGATTTTTATTCCGGAATATCCGACGGCACAAACCACTCTGCCCCAGTTCGGATCTTCGCCGAAAAATGCCGTCTTGACAAGCGGAGATTTTGCAACACTCATTCCGACCTGTTTTGCGGCCTCAAAAGTTTCCGCACCTTTAACGTCGATCGTTAAAAATTTCGTTGCACCTTCGCCGTCCGACGCAATTTTTTTCGCAAGTTCCGTGCAGATATTTTTGAGAGTGGAATAAAATTTTTCATAATCGGCATTTTTTTCGGTTATTGTCGGATTTCCCGCCGCGCCGTTCGCCAGAACGATAACCATGTCATTTGTACTCATATCGCCGTCAATGGAAATCATGTTAAAGCTGACTTCGGTAATTTCGCTCAAAGCACTTTGCAAAAGTTTTTGATCAATCGCCGCATCCGTCGTGATAAAGCAAAGCATTGTTGCCATATTCGGCTGAATCATTCCGGAACCTTTGGCAATCGCTCCGAATTTTACCTGCTTGCCGCCGATTTCGATTGCGGTGGCACAAGCCTTTGAATAAGTGTCGGTCGTGACAATGGCATTTCCGGCGTTTACGCTTCCTTCGCGGGAAAGTTTTGAAACGGCATTTTTGATTCCCGCTTCCATTTTTTCCATGTCCAAATTTACGCCGATAACGCCGGTCGATGCGACGATAACGTCATCTTGCCGGCATTTCAAATTTTCTGCGGCGATCGATGCCATTTTCTCCGCATTTTTCAAACCCTGTTCACCGGTGCAGGCATTTGCACAACCGGCATTTGCAACGATTGCGTGAGCCGTTCCCGTTCCGACGACAATTTTGCTGACGTGAACCGGAGCCGCCGCAAAAGTATTTTGAGTGAAAACTCCGGCGACGTTTGCCCGGTTTTCCGTGTAAATAACCGCAACGTCAAGATTTCCGCTTTTTTTGATTCCTGCACGAACCCCCGCCGCAGTAAAACCTTCCGGGTAAGCAACTCCCGCGAGTCTGTGTTCTTCGCTGAACATATTTAAAAAAACCCCTTTCAAAAAATCTTAATTGTAATGTCCTTTGCAAGCTATGATGTGTAATTGATTCTGTTCGTTGACTTCGTAAATGAGTCGATTTTTTTCGTCAATCCTTCGTGACCAATAACCGGAATATTGATGTTTCAAAGCCTCCGGTTTTCCCAATCCTTCGGCAACTCCGTTTCGCTCAATATCTCTGACCAACTTGTTGATTTTCTCCAAAGTTTTTCTGTCCTGCTTTTCAAACTCAAGGTATTCAAGCCAAGCACTTTCCTTCCAAAGTATCTCCATAGTTACACCTCGATAAGTTTGTGTATTTCCGATTTTTCACTCTTTATCCGACGATCCAATTCTGCAAGATAACGGGCATTTTGTGTTGCCTTCAAGAAGTCGGCGTTTCCGGATTCGGCAAATTGTTTGTTGATTTCTTCGGTAAAGTGTTTGAACTCTGCTTTCGTGAAAATAACCAAGTCGCCGCCGTCAACTTTCGGATTAAAATTTTCCGGCAAGTCGGCGGTCGGTATATAATTTGAATTTTTTTCGGAAAAAGTCTGAAGTTCCAGCATATTTCTTTGCCTCCCTTTGCGATGTTTTTTGATATGATACCGGAAGTTTTTTTGTAATTCAAGAAAAAAAACGGCGGCTCATATCGTCACAGCCGGAGCAGAGAATATTACGCCGCTTTTTGATAAAGAATTTTTATAAAAATCCGTCGATTTTCAGCCGCCGCCAAATTGAACAGCCGGAAATCGGAAAAGCAAGAAAAATTCCGATAATTTTTCCCTTTCCGCCGAGATTAAAAAAATCGTCGGCAATCGAGCCCAAATAAATGCAAATAAAAATTATCGCGGCTATGTAAATTCCCACGCCGGACAAAATTGCGACGGCTTTTAACATATTATTCAAAAAAATCGCCTTCTTTGCTGATTTTTCCGCAGTCGTTGAGCGGCAAAAATTTTACAAAAACAATTTCTCCGGGAATTTCAAGCGAATTTATTGTCCGGCGAATTTTTTTTCTCAAATTTTCGCCGGCAACGATGTACGCACGAAAATTTTCTCCGCGAATTTCATCAAAAATTTTCACGACAGCCGCATTTTCAATTTCCGGAATTTTTAACAGCCGGCTTTCAATATCCGCAGCACTGAATTTCACGCCGCCGCGATTTATAAAATCTTCCCCGCGTCCCTCAAAAATCAAATTTCCTTCCCGGTCAAAATTTCCGCGATCCCCCACGCAAGCCGGCATTTTTATTCCGGCGGCTCCGAATTTATTTTCGACAAAAATAAATCCGTCGCGAATTTCGACCGAAACTCCTTTGAACGGCTTGCCCAAATTTTTTACGTCGTCGATATTTTCCGGCGAAATTTTTTTGTAAGTCACAAAATTTAATTCGCTCGCACCATAATAAACAAAAATTTCTGCGGCGGGAAATTTTTTCATCAAAACGCGACTTTTTTTTTCGTTCAAAAGTTGAGATCCGGTAAAAATCGAGCGAATATTTTTAAATTCTCCGTCCGGCGGCAAAATCGAAAGCTTTGCCGGAACAAGATAAATCGAATTGATTTCGGCGAAAATTTTTTGCCAAATTCCCGGAGAAAATTTTTCCGTCGTGTAAATCGTCCCGCCGGCATAAAGAATTGCAAGAAAAGTGTTCAAATTTCCGGTAAAACTCAAACTTCCGTGAATAAAAATTTTCGCATTTTCGTCTGTTTTGAAGATTTTATTCTGTTCCGGGAAAAAATCCGCCCAACTCGCATAATTTCTGTACAAAATTTTTGCCGTCCCGGTCGATCCGCCGGTCAAAACTCCGATGACGCAACCCGGAGCAGCTCCCGGATTTTTTATTTCAGAAAAATTTATTTTTGAGTGCAAAAGAATCGGAATTTTTCCGGATTTTTGGGCGGCAAAAAATTTTATCGCTCCGTCCAAAAAATTTTCCGGTTTTATAAAAATTTCTCCGTCGCCGAAAATTTCTGCGGAATCTACTTTTTGCAAAAAATTTCTGTAAGTAAAAATTTTTTCGTCAACGCGAAGAAAAATTTTTTCGCCGAAATTTTTCGTCCGGTTTTTGAGTAAATCGTAAAAATTCATCTTATTTCACCGTCACAAGTTCAAAAGTTTTTCAAAATCCGTTTCGCTTAAAATTTTTATTCCGAGTTCGCCGGCTTTTTTTAATTTTTCGCCGGAATTTTCGCCGGAAATTACAAAATCGACTTTTTTTCCGACAGAATTTTTGACAATCCCGCCGCGATTTTCGATAATTTTCGTCGCGTCACTCCGTGAATATTTTTCAAGCGTGCCGGTCAAAACGAAAATTTTCCCGAAAATTTCGGATTTCGGAAAAATTTTTTCTTCGTCAGATTTCAAATTCAAACCGAAATTCTTCAATTCTTCCAAAATTTTTATATTTTCCTCGTCTCCGAAAAATTTTACGATATTTCCGGCGGTCACGTCTCCGATTTCCGGAACATTTTTCAATTCTTCAAAATTTGCCTTCGCAATTTCTTCAATCCCGCCGAAATGCCGGATCAAATCGCCGGCTCCGGCACTTCCCACGCCGAAAATTCCGAAACCGGTCAAAATTTTTGCCGGAGAATTTTTTTTGCTCTCTTCAATCGCCGACAAAATTTTATCGGTATTTTTCTCCAAACCGAAGATTTTTTTCTCCAAAAGCTCCGCACGACGATTTTTCAGCTTGTAAATATCCGCAATATTTTTTATAAATCCTTCGTCAATCAATTTTAAAATAAAATTTTCGCCCAAACCTTTTATATCGGCGGCACCGCGACCGACGAAATTTAAAATATGATTTTCGATTTGAGCCGGACAATTCGGATTCACGCAGCGAAAATCCGCAGCTTTTTCTTCGCGTTCCAAAGAATGACCGCAAGCCGGACAATTTTGAGGAATTTTGAAAGAAATTGCCTCCGGCGGACGTTTTTCAAAGACAACGCCGCTTATTTTCGGAATAATTTCTCCGGATTTATAAACTTTTATCGTGTCGCCGATTCTTACATCAAGAGAATTTATAAAGTCAAAATTGTGCAAAGTCGCTCTTTCGACGCGAGTCCCGCAAATTTTTACCGGATCAAAAACAGCCGTCGGAGTAATTTTTCCGGTTCTTCCGACGCTCAACTCAATTTTTCGCAAAATCGTCTCTTTTTCTTCCGGCGGATATTTGTACGCGACTGCCCATTTTGGAAATTTTCCGGTCGCTCCCAAAATTTCACGTTGACGAAAATCATTTATTTTTATAACCGCACCGTCAATATCATATTCCAAATTTTCGCGAGAATTTCCGATTTTTTCAATCGCACGCCAAATTTCCTCAAAATTTTTGCAAACTTCGTAATTTCGGATAATTTTTATCTCATTTCGTTTCATAAATTCGTACGCATCGGTGTGAGAAAAAATTTTTTCGCCTTCGACGGCTTGAAGATTGAAAACAAAAATTGACAATTTTCTTTCCGCGACGATTTCCGGATCCAGCCGCCGAAGAGTTCCGGCGGCACAATTTCTCGGATTTGCAAAAATTTTCAAGCCGAGCCGCTCTTGTCTTTCGTTTACTGCGGCAAAATTTTTTCGCGTCATGTAAACTTCGCCGCGAATTTCCAAATATTTCGGAGAATCTTTCAATTTTTGAACAATATCGGGAATTTTTTTTGCATTTTCCGTCACATCTTCGCCGGTAAATCCGTCGCCGCGAGTTATTGCCGACAAAAATTCGCCGTTTTCATATCGAATTGCGAGCGACAAGCCGTCAATTTTTTCTTCGACGACAAATTCCGGATTTTCGATTTTTTTAAGCGTTTCGTTCACAAAATTTTCGACTTCTTTTTTGCTGAAAACGTCCTGCAGAGAAAGCATCGGAATATCGTGGGAAATAAGTTTTCCGACGGATTTTTTTGCCGAGCCGCCGACTTTTTGAGTCGGAGAATTTTCCGTTACAAATTCCGGAAAATTTTTTTCGATTTCCTTCAGCCGCGACATCAATTTATCGTATTCAAAATCCGAAATTTCCGGCGAATCTTCATCATAATATTTTTTATTGTGCCGGCGAATTTCTTTTCTCAATTTCGTCAATTCTTCCTTAATTTTTGAAATATCCATTTTTCACTCTCCGTCAAAATTTTTTCCAATATTTTACCGGGCGAAAGATTTTTTGTATACGAAAAAATTTTTTGCCGGAAAACCAAAATTCCCGGCAAAATCAAAAAAAATAAAAATTTGACGAAGTAAGGAGCGGAGAAAACACGCCGACCGTGACGGGAGGCGGTCGCGATAAACGCCCGGAAGGCGTTTCCGCGACATAGAAAGGCATTTT
>CAJOOE010000049.1 GCA_905236145.1 uncultured Selenomonadaceae bacterium | reverse complement strand
CTATTATCTCGCGCAGGCTCTTCAAGAGGCGGGCTATCCCGCAACTCCGACCGATATTGATGGTATGGTTGTCGGCGGGCACGCAGATAAAACAATGGTTCCGCTCGTCAGCCTTGCGACTTATCGCGGTATTCCGGTAACTCAACTTTTGAGTGCGGAGGCAATTTCAAAAGCGGTCGAGGCTACCAAAGTCGGCGGTGCAACCCTTACAAAACTTTTGGGAACTTCCGCCTGGTATGCTCCGGGTGCGGCGGCTGCGGCATTGGTTGAGGCGATTGCACTTGACGCGAAAAAACTTATTCCGTGCTGCGTATACCTTGACGGCGAATACGGCGAAAAAGATCTTTGCATCGGCGTTCCGGTCATTTTGGGCAAAGACGGCTGCGAAAAGATCGTCGAAGTCACATTCTCCGAAGAAGAAAAAGCGAAATTTGCGGAAAGCGTCGCGGCGGCTCGCGATACCAACTCCAAACTCGGTGACGCTCTGAAATAAGCAATCAAAGTTTTTTGATCGACTCCTTTCAACTTAAAAGAACTCTGCCGTAAAATCGACAGAGTTCTTTTTGTATATTTAAGAAAGATTGTATTTTATCCGATATAGTTTTTGCAAGTCGCAAAGGGAATTGCGGCACATAAGGAGGCGAGTACGATGGTCGAGAAAATAGAGAGGATCGCTCGTGTGAAGGGAATCGAAAGCGAAAACGGGCGGCGGTTCGACAACAAAAATCATTACAAAGAAGGGAAAGGCGACGGAAGTTTCGCGGGGACTTTGAAGAGAGTCATGAAGAAGTCCGAAGGCGAATCGTCCTTTCCGGCTGCCTACAAACTTGAACTTTCAAGTTCGGGGGCAAACACGTTGTTTCATTTTCACGGCTGGAACATGGGACAACTGCTCGGTTAAAAAAATTTTTTGAAGGGAGGAACATAAGTGCAGAGCGATGAAACGCAAATGAAAATTGCCTTCGACGAGGCCCTGAAGGCTTACGACGAAGGCGAAGTCCCGGTCGGTGCCGTTCTCACAGACGAGAACGGCATTTTGATTTGCAAAAATCACAACAGGATCGAACAGTTGAGCGATGCGACCGCTCACGCCGAAATTTTGACAATTCGCGAGGCAAGTAAAATTTTGAATCGCAGAAGGCTTTCCGGCTGTACTTTGTATGTGACGATGGAACCTTGTCCGATGTGTGCCGGAGCATTGATTTTGAGCCGGATAAGTCGCTTGGTTTACGGCTTGCCCGATTCAAAATTCGGTGCGTCGGAATCTCTTTTCAATATTACAAACAATCCGGCTTTGAATCACCGGGCAAGCATTACCGCAGGAGTTTTGGAAGAAGATTGCCGCCGGCTCATGAAAAAATTTTTCGAGGAACGCCGGCAAAAATAATGTTAAAGTCGGAAAGATTTACAAAAATTTCCGGCTTTAATTTTTTATAAAAACCGGCGTAACTATTGCGAAAATTACCGCCAAAATTCCGATCGTTTCAACCAAGCCGAATGTCGTTCCAAAAATAATTCCGGAAATTATGACCGATGCGGCAGGCTCCATCGTCACAGTGATCGATGCCTCCTCCGGCGTCAAAAATTTCAGTCCGGCGTTGAAACTCAAAAAAGCCGCGACCGTACCGAAAATTATTATCCATATTACATCAAAACGCAAGCCGGGCGAAAGTATTTCAAACCAATTCACGCCGTCCAAAAATAAAAAAGTCGAAAGTCCGCCGGCAAACATTCCCAATCCCGTCAAAAAATACGGGTCAATCCTTGCCGCAAAAAGATGTTTCGGAAAAATCGCACTGAAGGCAAAACAGGCTCCGCTTGCCAAACTCCACAAAACACAATCCGCCGGAACATTCAAAACGCCGGGATTTCCGCCGGTGACCAACAGAAAAACTCCGATCGATGCCAAAATGACCGCGACAACTTCGCCGACTTTCGGAAACCTCCTCAAGTAAAGCGAATCCCAAATTACGACCATTGCCGGGCAGGCGTAAGTTATTACAGTCGTTGCCGCCGCACCGCCGATTGAAATTGCTTTGAAGTAAGTGAATTGCATAAACATTACTCCGATTATTCCGTAAATCAAAACGTCCGCAAAAAGTTTCGGACGGCGTTTTACTTTTTTCAACGACGGTTTTATTTTTCCGGCGAAGGATATGAGCAAAATTATAATTCCCGCCGTACACATTCTTATATTTGTGAGTTCCAAAGGCGATTTTTCGGACGACGTGAAAAAGTCCTGTGCCGCAACTCCGGAACTCGCCCACAAAACTCCGGCAAGTCCCACAAAGATAAATGCCGCTCTTCTGCTCAAAAAAAATCGCTTCCCTTTGAAAATTTTGTTCCGTTCAAAAAAACTTTTTTTATTATAGGCAATTTTTTCCCGAATAACAATGAAAACTTTTTTGTAACATATGTTTGACAATCTTACAAAACTTGAGGAACATAT
>CAJOOE010000048.1 GCA_905236145.1 uncultured Selenomonadaceae bacterium | reverse complement strand
GCCTTCAGTTACACTCCGGAAGGCGGCAAGGTTTTGGACAATATAAATATTCGTATTCCCGCCGGTATGAAAGTCGGAATTGTCGGTCGGTCGGGGTCGGGGAAATCGACTTTGACGAAACTTATTCAGCGGCTTTTTCTTCCGGACAGCGGCAGAATTTTAATCGACGGCGTTGACATTGCACAGGTCGAGCCGGCTTGGCTCCGGCGGCAAATAGGCGTTGTTTTGCAGGACAGTATGCTTTTCAGCGGCACCGTTGAAGAAAATATCAGAATTGCCTGCCCCAATGCCACGCATGAGGACGTTGTGAAGGCGGCGGAGCTTGCCGGAGCGGACGAATTTATCAGCCAATTTCCGCACGGCTATCAGACTTTTGTCGGCGAACGCGGAAGTCTTTTGAGCGGCGGTCAGCGTCAAAGAATTGCGATTGCCCGAGCGTTGATTTCGGATCCGCGAATTTTGATTTTCGACGAGGCGACTTCCGCTCTGGATTATGAATCGGAAAATATTATAATGAACAATATCGAACCGATTGCAAAAGGGCGTACAATGATTATGATAGCACACAGACTTTCAACGGTCAGAGATTGCGACGCCATTGTCGTCATAGAACGCGGAAGAATTATCGAGGCGGGACCGCACGACGAACTGATGAAGAGAAACGGTGCATATTCAAGACTTTACAAAGCACAAATTGCCTGACGAAAAATAAATCAAGGTTTTACCTTCCGACCGGAGAGTAAAACCTTTTTTTATTCCGAGTTGCAAGCGGACGTTATTATCTCTGCAATTTTTTTCGCGGCGTAAGGGCGACCGAGTTTTTTTGCGTTCGATTTCATTTCCTCCAAACGCTCCGGATTTTTCAAAAGTCCTTCGACAATCGCGGAAATTTTTTCTTTACCCGCCGAAACCGCCGCTCCGCCTTTGACGGCATAAGCGGCATTTTCTTTTTCCGGGCCGGGTATGGGGGAATGTAAAACCATCGGCAGACCTTGAGAAAATGCCTCGCTCATGGTCAAGGCTCCCGGTTTCGTTATCAATAAATCCGATTCTCTCATCAATTCCGGGACATTGTTCACGGAACCCAAAATTTCAACTTCCCCGCTTAATTTCTTCTGCAAATTTTTCAGGCGGGAAAACAAACTTTCATTTTGCCCGGTCACGACGGTAATTTTTACCGGCAAAGAAATTTCGTCCAAGTCTTTCAAAGTTTCTTCAATCGACCCCAAGCCCAAGCCGCCGCCCATTATCAAAATATTTTTTTTGCCGGAAGATTTTTTTTCGACGACTTTTGAAAATTCCGGATTTATCGGAATACCCGTCGCGTAAATTTCTTGATTCGGTCGGCATTGGCGGGAAAGTTCTTCCTTCATTTCTTCCGTCGCCACAAAATAAATGTCCGCCTCGTCGTAAATCCAAATTTCGTGCAGAGAATAATCCGTCAAAACAGCCGCCAGCAAAAATTTTCTTGCAGATTTCGCGTGTAAAAATTTCCACAGCGACGCTCCCGCCTCAGGAAAAGGGTGGGTACAAATTACGACGTCCGGTTCAAATTCGTTCAGCAATTTTGAAAACGGCAGGTACATTGACAGAGAACTGAAAAGCCTTGCGATTGTCCCTGTTCTCGGTTTTCCGGCAAGTCTGTAAATTCTGTCGTACAAATCCGGAATTATTTTCAACGCCGCCAGGTAAATTTTTTTTGTCAGGTGATTCGGAAAAGAAATTTCCGGCGACATAAAATCAATTATTTTCGTGTCCTGCGGCAAGAATTCTGCCGGAGCCTCAGCCGCCTTCAAATGACCCGCTCCGATTGATGCCGACAATATCAATATTTTCAAAGCGTTTAAAAATCCACCTTTTCAAAAAAATTTTTTTTCTTATATTCCGTCAAAATTTGAATGACAGCATTATCGGATATTTTGCCGAAAAAAGCAAATAAAAGATACGCCGGAAACGGCAAAAAAAATTCCCGACTTCGCCCTTGAAGTCGGGAGTCAAATTTTTAATTTTAAATTCGTCAAGAATCAAACTCGGTTTGCGGAAACACATTTTCCTTGCAAATTCCCTTTTCGACCGCAGGTGTAGGCTGTGACCGATCCGGTAAGTTCAAGCCTTTGAAAAAATCCTTCGTTCCGTTTCGATTCGCGGCGGTTTGGTGGTTTGCCGCTCGGCGGAGCGACATTGCCGGCAAATTTTCGCTTTCCGTCAAATTCCCTCGAAAAACTCAAACGCCCTCATTCGATTCGATTGAGAATTATTTTACAAGATAAATTGATTATTGACAAGTGGCAACTTCATCAAGGGCATTAACGTCGCCGGTCTTGTCCATGGTGACGAGCTGACCGCCGGTCAAAATGACCATTGCGGCATCACTCGGAGCGTTCTTCTTGATGTAGTCGATATCGAACTTCATGAGGAGATCGCCCTTCTTAACCTGCTGACCCGCCTCGACGAAGGTTTCAAAACCTTTTCCGCCGAGTTTAACGGTATCGACACCGACATGGAAGAGGTATTCGATTCCGTCTTTGGTCTTCATTCCGATAGCGTGTTTGGTATCAAATACCATAGCGATTTCGCCGTCCTCCGGAGCAACCAATTCGCCTTTGGTCGGAGTTACAAAGTAACCGTCGCCCATAGCCTTGCTTGCAAATGCGGCATCGGGAGATTCGCACATGGGATGAACTTTACCTGTCATCGGTGAGCAGAGTTTGACTTTTTCGCGAGCCGGAGCCGCCGCCGGAGTTTCAGCCGCCGCAACGGGAGCCGCACCGTCGGATTCGATTTCCGGAGCACGATTCGCAAGGTAATCTTCCAAATCGGCTTTAATGACCGCAACTTTCGGCCCGTAAATTACCTGTACGCCGGTACCTTTGACAATGACACCGACCGCACCTGTGGCTTTCAAAAGTTTTTCGTCAACGACGCTTGAGTCTTTGACCGAGCAACGCAAACGGGTCGCACAGCAGTCAACGGAAGTAATATTCTGTTTACTGCCGAGTGCACGGGCAATGGCGGAATTGAGTTCGTCCGCACCGCCGCCTGCATTTCCGCCTGCACTGCCGCCGCCGGTCTTTGCTTTGTAATCGGCTTTGGTGTAAAGTTTTGTTTCCTGATCGTCATCTTCACGTCCCGGAGTCTTGAAGTCAAACTTCTGAATGAGGAAACGGAAGGAGAAGTAATACAGGAAGAAGTAGATGATACCGACCGGAACTATGAGCATCCAGTCTGTTTTGTCATTACCCTGCAGGATACCGAAAATGAACAAGTCGAGTAAACCGCCGGAGAATGTCAAACCTACCGCAACGCCGAGCATATGAGCGATCATATATGCGGCGCCGGCAAGTGCAACCTGTACGCCGAAGAGTACCGGAGCAACAAACAAGAAGGAGAATTCAATCGGTTCGGTGATACCGGTGAGCATTGAAGTCAATGCCGCCGAAAGGAGCAAACCGCCGGCAACCTTCTTCTTTTCCGGACGTGCCGTGTGATACATTGCAAGAGCTGCACCCGGGAGACCGAAGATCATGAAGATAAATTCGCCGGAGAAGTAACGTGTTGCATCCGGATTGAAATGTACCGTGTTGGGATCGGCCAACTGTGCGAAGAAGATGTTTTGACCACCCTGAATGAGTTGTCCCGCAACTTCCATCGAACCGCCGACACCCGTCTGCCAGAACGGCAGATAGAATACATGGTGCAAACCGAACGGAATGAGTGCACGTTTTACGATACCGAAAACCAGAGTACCGAAGTAGCCTGTTCCGGTGACAATACCGCCGATCGAGAAAATGATATTCTGTGCAATCGGCCAAATGAATGTCATCGCAATGCCGACGAACATATAAACGACGGTCGAAATAATCGGAATAAACCGGGAACCGCCGAAGAATGAGAGCGCATCGGGTAAAACAATCTTATGAAAACGATTGTGGAGCATTGCGACACCGATACCTACTATGATACCGCCGAATACGCCCATTTGCAAAGACAAAATACCGCAACTTTCCGCTATGG
>CAJOOE010000047.1 GCA_905236145.1 uncultured Selenomonadaceae bacterium | reverse complement strand
GTGTTGACCTTGCACGTCCGCGAAATCGTCAACCAATTCCATGAAACCTTCCGGCTCCTTCGACTCACTTTTCACGGCAGGCAAAATTTTTGTGTCGCCGCGAAGAAAATCGACAAGGTCAAGCAAATTTTTCGGAGCAAAAATTTCCATACCGTCAACAAGCAAAGCCTCGTTTACATTTTCCGGTGAAACCACGATTTTTTTGAAACCGTTGTTTCTTGCCATTATCGTCATCGGCAAAATTCCGCGAACGCCGCACAAATTCCCTTCCAAAGACAATTCCGCAATAAACAGAAAATCTTTGCAAATATCCGCCGGAATTTGTCCCTGTGCCGCCAAAAGTCCGACAGCCGTCGGCAAATCCAATCCGGCACTCTCTTTGCGAATTTCAGCCGGAGCAAGATTGACGGTAATTTTTTCCGGGCGAAGTCGAAGTCCGGAATTTTTTATCGCGGTCTTTACTCTCTCTTTCGATTCCCTGACCGAGGCGTTGGGCAATCCCACAATATCAAATGCCGGCATACCGTTTGCACTGTCCACTTCCACAGAAATTATAAAACCGTCCACGCCCAAAGTGTTTGCTCCGAAAGTTCTTGCGTACAATTTCAATCAATCCTTTCCGGCAAAAAATTTTTTTAAACGGAATACAATACACCGGCTGTCCTGTCGCATTTGTAATTTGAGCCGTCGGAGAAAGTTACCGTCGGATTTGTGCTGTTGGAATATCTGACAAGCCCGTTGGGGACGTAAATCAGTGTATATTCGTCGTGTACGGAAATTCCGGTCACGTCGGCAACCCCGAAATTATGGAAAAAAATCTTGTCGGTATCGGACGCATTTTCAATTACGTCGTTTCCGTCGCCGTTGCCGTACCAGAAAACATCGTCCCCGTCGCCGCCGACCAATGTATCGGAAGTCGCACCGTATCCCCACATTGCGGAGCCGCCCTTGCCGGCAATAAGTTTGTTTATCGAGGAATTTCCGACGATGATATTGTATCCGTAAGACCCCGATGCGTCCACGACTTCAAGGTCTTTAAATTTTTCTTCGTCGATCGACCAAATTTCCGCAGACCCGTTCACAAACAGAGTATCTTGTGCGAACTCCCCGCCTATGTAAACGGAAACATCATTTTCATAATTTAAAGAATTTCGTCCTATTGCGTAACCGACTTTGACTTTTTTTATTCCTGTGCCTTCGCCGTTTATATATTGGACGGCTGTATTGACATCTGACCCGCTCTCTATGTAAGTTTTCGTCCCGTCGCTCATGTGACAATAAATGCCGTTGTCGTATCTTGTAATATAACTGATACCGCCGTCAACAAAATAGGCAACGTCCCGGCTGCAATCGAAATTTTGAAAGCGATCGTTGCCGTTGCCCAAGAAATACCAGAACCAATCTTCACCTTCGCCGCCCACAAGCGTACTCGGTCCTTCACTGTTTCCCAACATGGCGGAGCCGCCGTTTCCGGCGATAATTGTATTGACTTGGGAATTTCCCACAAGAATATTGTAATCGTCGGAATAGCTTGCGTCGATAACATTTATATTTACATATTTTTCGGTATCGCTCGCCCAAATTTCTTTTCCTTCATTGACGATCAAAGTGTCGGACAAATTCCCTCCGATATATCTGTCAATATCGTCCGAATAATAAAAAGCGTTGACGGAATCGGTATTGCCTATTTTCGCCCGAATCATATTTTCGGATCCGCTCATGTAATAAATTGCGGAATTTATATTGTTATCGACTTGAGCACGAACATTTGCACCGTCACTCATGGCGAAATTTATATTTCTGTTTGTCCTGGTAATTCCGTTTATGCCGCCGTCAACAAAATACAGCACATCATTTTCCGGAGTAACATTGTTGAAATGATCGTCGCCGCCGCCGAGAAAATACCAAAAATAATCCTGCCCGCCGCCGCCGATTAAAGTGTCCGGTGCCGAACCTTCACCGCCCCACATTGCGGAGCCGGCACTCCCGGCTTGAAGGGTGTTTGCAAGAGTATTTCCCACCAAAATATTATACCTTCCGGAATTTGACGCGTTGAAATATTCTATGCCGCCGTATTTATATTCGTCGGTCGCCCAAATTTCACACGCATCATATATTGAAAGAGTATCGGTCATACTGCCGCCGATATACCGGTTAATGTGCGGAGCGTATGAGAAAGAATTGTTTGCACTTGAACGTCCGACTTTCATATAAGAAACGCTTTCGGAATTGTTTTCGAGATATTGAATTTCGGTATCGGCACTGTGTCCCGCCGCGATGGAAACCGTTTCATTGTCATTTATTCCTATTGCAATATATTCATAACTCCGGGTAACGGAACCGATAACCGAATCATAAAAATTCACAATGTCCGAAGTTGCGGAAGTTCCCGGAGTAAATGCCTGAAATACGTCGTTGCCGTTTCCCGCACCGTAAAGAAAAACATCTCTGCCGCTGCCCCCGACCAAAGTATCGTTGCCGCCGGTGCCGCCCCACATTGTCGAGCCGCCTGACCCGGCAGAAATACGATTGTTTTTGTAATTTCCGCCGAGTGCACGATTTGCGGTCATTCCGCTTGCGTCAATTTCGGAAATTGCTTCGCCTTTGTAATGATCTTCGGTTTCGCCGGTCAAAGGATTTACGCCTTCCAGAAAAACATTTGCCGAAGGTACACCGGTTATTACAAGTTTTGAACCGTTTGTTTCAACATACACCGCCATGAAAAATTCCTCCCGCTTTCTTTCCAATTTTTTTAAACGGATTGCAAACTGCCGTCCCGGTATTTGTAAGTCGTTCCGTTCACAAGGTAATTTACTTCGTTTGTAAGTCCGTTCGTCACCGTCAAATTTCCGCCGTCTTTAAAACTCAATTTTAAATCCGTCGAATTTGCCGCACCGATACCTGAAATATCCTCAAGCGTCATATTTACCAAATAAACCGTATCCGCATAATTTGCATTTTGAACGACATCGGAGCCGTCGCCCTGCATATACCAGAAAGTGTCTTCACCGTCGCCGGCGATGAGAGTATCGGAAGTCGAGCCGAGTCCCCACATTGCCGAGCCGAAATTTCCGGCTGTCAAAGTGTTGTTGCTTGAGTTTCCGACTAT
>CAJOOE010000046.1 GCA_905236145.1 uncultured Selenomonadaceae bacterium | reverse complement strand
ATGACGACTTTAACATCAATATCGTTGTCGGCGAGCGTGGCGAGTTCCTGAATATTCATCATTATACTTCCGTCGCCGGTAAAGAGTACGACATTTTTTTCCGGGCAGGCAAGTTTCGCACCCATAGCCGCCGGAAGTCCGAAACCCATTGTCCCCATGCCGCCGGAAGTCAAAAATTGGCGGGGCTTGTGAGCTTTGAAAAATTGAGCCGCCCACATTTGATGTTGTCCCACGTCGGTAACTGCGATCGTGTTTTCGTCGCAAAGGTCGCTGATTTTTGAAATGAGTGCGCCCGGCTTGATATTTTCGCCGTCCTCTTTTCGGTCGAAAGGATGCTCCTTTCCCTTTTCGACGGTTTCATTTTTCCATGCGGCAAATTTTTCCGCAAAGTTCGTCGGAGAAGAATTTAATTTTTCGCGGAGAATCGGAAGGGACTGTTTGAGGTCACCCAAAACTCTGTAATCGACGACAACATTTTTGTTTATTTCGGCGGGATCAATTTCAAAGTGTACGATTTTTGCATTCGGAGCAAATTCCGAAACCCGTCCGGTAACTCTGTCACTGAATCTCATGCCGATACCGATGAGCAGGTCGCAATTTTGAATTGCCATATTTGCACCGTATGAACCGTGCATACCGGCGAACCCCAAAAATCCGTCCGTGTCCGCGTCAATGCAACCCAAGCCGGTCAAAGTCGAAGTTGAAGGACAGCCGAGCCGGTTTAAAATCTGCCGGAGTTCGTCGGAAGTGTCGGAAAGATTTACGCCGCCGCCGGAAAAAATCAGCGGGCGTTCACAATTTTCAATCGCCTTCACTACTTCCTCAATTTCCGCCGGATCGCAGGGATTTTCGCCGGAATATCCGCGTAAATTTACTTTCTCCGGATATTCAAAATCAAATTCCGCGTTGAAAACGTCCGCCGCAACGTCAACGGCAACCGGACCGGGTCTGCCGGTGCGGGCTATGAAAAATGCCTCTTTGAGGACGCGGGGAAGGTCTTTAACGTCTTTTACAAGGTAATTGTGCTTTGTAATCGGCGTTGTTATCCCGCAAACATCGACTTCTTGAAAGGAGTCTTTGCCGATGGCGGGATTGGCAACCTGCCCGGTGATACAGACAAGCGGGACGGAATCAATGTTCGCCGTCGCAATTCCCGTTATCAAATTTGCCGCACCCGGTCCGGAAGTCGCAAAGACAACGCCGACTTTTCCGGTCGCCCGAGCGTAACCGTCGGCGGCATGCACCGCTCCCTGCTCATGCCCGGTCAAAATGTTGGGGAATTTCGCTTTATAAACTTCGTCGTAAAGTTTTAAGACAACGCCGCCCGGATAGCCGAAAAAGAGATTTACGCCCTCTCTTTTCAAACTCTCCAAAACGGCTTGTGCTCCGTTCATTCTCATTTAAAAAAACCTCCAAAATTTTTTTTTAGCGTTCAAATTGCATTTTTCCGGCAAACCGGAAAATTTCCTGCAAAAGCCCGGAAAGTTGTATCAGGGAATTTGCCAATCAATCGGTTCTTCGCCGACGGAAATCAAAAATTTGTTTACGCGGGAAAACGGACGACTTCCGAAAAATCCGCCCGGTGCGGAGAGCGGACTCGGATGAGCGGACTCGACGATAAAATGATTCGGATTTGTGATTAAAGTTTTTTTACTTCGTGCAGGTCTGCCCCACAGAATAAATGCAATCGGTTTTTCCCGGTCGTTCAAAATTTTTATTATCTTGTCTGTGAAAATTTCCCAGCCTTTACCTCTGTGAGAATTTGCCTCGTGAGCCCGGACGGTCAAAACGGTGTTTAAAAGCAAAACTCCCCGATCCGCCCAAGGTTTCAAACAGCCGGTTTTCGGAAAACTGCAACCCAAATCCGTATGCAATTCTTTGAAAATATTTACCAGCGAAGGCGGCGGCGTCACTCCCGGCAAGACGGAAAAACTCAAGCCGTGAGCCTGTCCGGGTTCGTGGTAAGGATCCTGCCCCAAAATTACGACTTTTGTTTTGGCGTAAGGCGTAAAATGCAGGGCGTTGTAAATGTCGTACATATCCGGATAAATTTTTTTCGTGGTGTATTCTTTAATCAAAAATTGCCTCAATTCTTTGTAATAGGGTTGCTCAAGTTCCGCGTCCAAAAAATTCGCCCAATCATTTTTGAAAATCTTAATATCAATCACTCCCGTTCAAAGCATAAATTTCAAATTCAAATTCGCAGGACAAAATTTTTCCGGAATCGTTCGCCGCAGTCAGGGAAAAATTTTTCAAATTTGCAAGTTTGTCGCCGTCGGAAATTTCGCTTGCAAAATTTATTGCGGAAACATAACCCGACTCGAATTTTATTTCAACCGGTCGGGCGTACAAGTTTATTTTTTCGTCCGAAAATTTTCCCGACTTTTCGACTTCTCCGGCTTTGACGGAAATCAGCCGGATTTTTTGATTTGCGGCGGCGGAATAAATTTTTTCCGTGAATTTGTCCGAAGAAATTTCCGGCGGCAAATATGTTTTGAGTTCGTCGAGTTCGCCGGTGACGAAATCGGGATATTGAGGAAACTTTTCGATTTTTTTTGCAAAGACTTCATTTTCTTCAAACTCTTTCCGGTTTTTCAAAGTTTCCGTTTCCGCTTTCAAAATTTCGCTTTTCGTCGGCTCGAACACGAAAAAGTAAAATCCGGCGAAAATTATCAGGCAAATTGCAAAGGTTGCCGGCAAGACAGATCTTTGAAACTTCATCTCAATCGCGGCACGGACACTCCGACATCTGCAGGTCGGGGGAGGAAGTACCGCGATACACCCCCTTGAGTGAATACTCTATTTTTCTTCTTCCTCGTCATCGTCCGATTTTCTTTTGTCGGAAGATTTTTGGTTATCGTCCGAAACTTCGCTGAGTTCAATGGTTTCGCCGAAATCGGTTCTGTTGTCGAAAGACTGTTGCCGATCGTCAAAAATATTTTCTTCGGTATAACCGGAATCCGCATCGTCGTTTGAAGAAAGATTATGCTCTCCTTTGTCCAAATCGACATAATCACCCTTTTGGAAACCGAATTTTTCGTCACCGGAATTTTTCCGGGTATAATCTTCGTCGTTTCGGTTTACCGAAGAATCGGTTTGAGTTTGAGTGTCCGCAGCGGTCGGCGTGACGATTATATTGTCAATATCCAAATTTATGTTTGAAATATCGTCGGTAATATTGCCTGTAACGTCGGTAATTTTGCCGACAGTGTCGGTAATGTTTGTGTTCGTGTTGTCGATTGTCTTTGTCACATCGTTGTTTATTACTTCATCAATCAATCCGGTTATCAAGCCGGGATCTATCGTTATTATAAAATTGCTGATGTTGCCGAAATTGTCGATAATCGTCGCCGTGTAACTTCCGTCAGAATTTGAAACGAGAGTATAGCCGTTGCCCGTCAAAATTGTTACCGTCGCGTTGTAAGTGCCGTCCGGATTTTTAATGTATTGAATTTCGGAGATTTTCAATGTATCTCCGAGCGGCGAATCTTCCGGAAGTCCGGAGATCGTGTAAGTGCCGTCGCCGTTCAAAGTGAAATTTCCTTGCCCGTCGGTAGTCCCGTCCGGCACCGAAATTGTAACGTCGTAATTTGTAACGGAATTTATGAAGTCAAAAACTCCGGGATTTACGCTTATGGTGTAATTCGTGACATTTCCGCTCGAATCGGTTATAACGGTCGTATAGCCGCCGGAAGTCGGGGTAAGAGTGTAACTCGCCCCGTCCGGCGTGGTGACTTTGATATTTGCGGTAACGGAGCCGTCGGAATTTGTCGTGTAAATTATTTCCGAAATTTCAAAGACTCCGGTGCCGAAAGCGTCGGTTGTGTCGCCGGTAATTTTTATCGTGCTGTCGCCGGAGCGGTTTCCGTCCGAATCGACCGTGCCGCCCGTCAAAGAAATTGTAATGTTTACGTCTTGAGTCGTCGTATCGTCACCGCCGGAAGGAGTGGGATTTACCGGAATTGTCGGCTCGGTGTACGGCTTTATTATCGCGGGAACGATCTTTGAAATATCGTAATTCTCCAAAACTCCGTCGCCCTTTGTTATCGTCGCGGTGTAAGTGCCGTCGCCGTTGGGCGTGAGAGTAATATTTTTGAGAATTTCGGAAAAGTCCGGGTTGTCCCCGTCAACAAGTCCGGTAACCGTGTAATGATCCCCGTTGCCGTCGTCCCAGTCTATTGTTTCGACAGTCGGAACCTCTCCTTTTTCAAATGTGCCGCCGCTTGTATTTATCGTCAAAGATTTTTTCCCGATATACACGCCCAAATTATTGTCGCTCCGGGTGTACGCCGCGTCCGCTCTTTCGGCAAGATTTGAAGAATTTGCCGGAAATCTGAAATCGTAACCGAGCTGACCGGAATAAATCGGATTTTCCGAATATCCGGCATTTGTCCGGGCAACTCTTTCAAATTCAAAAAGTCCCGTGTCCAATTCGTCGCCGTTGTCGTCAACCTCCGGCAAATCGGAAAGAGTGTAAGTCTGTTCTTCGCCGTTGTAAGTCGAAGATTTTACCGGATTGTTTATCGTTACCGGCGTCATAAATGCTTTGAGCCAGGGAGTCGTATTTCCTCCGTAAATTCTCCAGACTGCGGAAGAGTTTGTCCCGTCCGCGTCAATGCTGTACTTTGAATAAGTTTCGGGCGAAGTTATTTCTTCCGCCGTTTTCAGCATTTCGGCTTTTTGAGCGTCGGTTGTCGTATAAATTTCAAAATTTTTGTTATAGACATTTTTTAGAACGATAAAATTATCCGTACCCGAACCGGCATCTTTTCCGACGTAATAAACATTTTTAAAAGTCGAATCGGAGCCGTCACCTTCATAAATACCGCCGATTATTCCGCCTATTCTGCTCGGAGCGGTTTCCTCGTCGTCGGTTGTCCACTTGCGTGTATCGGTCATTTTTCCGCTGTTGTAAACATTGGTAAACGAAACCTTCCCCGCCATACCGACAATACCGCCGGAAGGATAAGTTATTGTTTCGGAATCGTGTGTGATATTTCCGCTGTTGTAAGAATTTGTTACGGTCAAAGTTTTTGACGTACTTGTCGAAACTCCGACAAGACCGCCGACGGCATAACTTCCCGTAATATCGCCGGAATTGAAAGATTGGTCTATCGTCACGGATTTGTATGTGTAACCGACAAAGCCGCCGACATAATTTTTGCCGTTGATAATTCCGGTGTTGTAACTTTTACTGATTGTAAGGTCTCCATGGATT
>CAJOOE010000045.1 GCA_905236145.1 uncultured Selenomonadaceae bacterium | reverse complement strand
TGTCGAGCCGCAATTCAATCACAAATGGGAAAATTTGCTTGCCCGCTATGTCCGCACGACTTTTGAAAATGTAAAATTCCGGCTTGTCATCGGCGGTTTCAGCGGAGTCGTTCAGAGTGCAATTACAATGGCAATTCTCTGGTACGGCGGTCACATGGTTATGGACGGCGAATTTACTTTGGGTCAGTTGATAGCCTTTCAAATGATCTCCTCTCAAGCACTTGCTCCCATGACAAAACTTTTGACGATGTGGCCGGAAGTTCAACAGGTCGGACTTGCTTTGGAGCGTATCGGCGATATTTTGAATACGCCGATGGAGCCGATTGTCCACGAAATGGGCAAACGCGGCGAGGACAGAATTACCGGAGAAATTGATTTTAACGACGTTTCTTTCCGATACCGCGTTGACCTTCCGCTTGTCCTGAAAAATATAAACCTTCATATTGCTGCGGGAGAGAAAATAGGAATAGTCGGTCGTTCCGGTTCCGGGAAATCGACTTTGACAAACCTTGTGCAGAATCTTTACATTCCGGAGTCCGGAAAGATAACGGTCGGGGGAATTGCGACGATGGAGGCGAATCTCGGCTGGTTGAGGGATCAAATCGGCGTTGTAATGCAGGAAAATTATCTTTTCAATTCCAGCGTTCGCGACAATATAGCGGTAAGCAGACCGACTGCCTCAATGGACGAAATTATCAGAGCGGCCCGCCTTGCCGGAGCACACGAATTTATTTTGGAGCTTAAAGAAGGTTACGACACGAAAGTCGGCGAACGCGGTGCGTCCCTTTCCGGCGGTCAAAAACAGCGTGTGGCGATTGCCCGCGCACTTTTGGCAAATCCTCCGATTTTGATTTTTGACGAGGCAACTTCCGCACTTGATTACGAATCGGAAAGAATTATTTTGAACAATATGGGAGCCATAGGAGAAAACAGAACGATGCTTATAATCGCTCACCGCTTGAGTGCCGTTCGTCGTTGCAACAGAATAATCGTTGTTGACAAGGGCGAAATTGTGGAAGTCGGTTCTCACGATCAACTCATGGCTCAAAACGGTCTTTACAAATATTTGTACGAACAGCAGGAGAAGAGATGAGGCGGAAAGGGTTACAAGGTTGCAAGGTTTGCAAGGTTTGCAAGGTTTGCAAGGTGGAAAGTGTCTTTACTTTTTACTTTTTACTTTTTACTTTTTACTTTCCACCTTTCCACCTTTCCACCTTTCAACCTTTCTTCCACCTTTCCACCTGAAAAAACCGGAGGTTTTTTGAATGTTTAAATTTTGGCATGATCTCGTTCACGGCGAAGAACGGGAAAAAGAAACCGAATTTCTGCCGGCGATATTGGAAGTGACGGAAACGCCGCCTTCCCCGACCGGCAGATTGGTGATGTGGTCGATTTTGGGCTTAATCGTCATAGGACTTGTCTGGGCATTTTTGGGACATATAAACGAGGTCGCGGTCGCGTCCGGAAAAGTTATTCCGACCGGTCAGGCGAAAACCGTGCAGGTCAAAAATAAAGGCATAGTCAAAGAAATAAAAGTTCAGGAAGGGCAACACGTCAATGAAGGCGATGTTTTGGTACTTCTCGACCCGACAACCACAGCCGCAGATTACGACAGTTTGAAAAAGCGGGCGGCTTATTACAGACTCGATATTCAGAGATTGACGGCGGAATTGACCGGCGAACCTTTTGTCCCGAAAAAAGATCCGGACTTGGAGGCTCACGACCTTTCTGCAGAAGTCGCTCTCTATCAAAGCCGCACAAATTCCTATAATACTCAACGCCGGAGCCGGCAGGAAGTAATAGATCAGAAACGGGCCCGGCTTGAATCAACCCGCGCGACGCAGGAAAAATATGCGGACGGGTTGGCGATTGCCCGCGAAAAGGAAGAGCGTCTGCGTCAACTCATAAAAGAAAATGCAATTTCCGAATTTCAACTTCTGGAACAGCAACGCGAAACGATAGAATATCAAAAAAATGCTCAAGCCACTTTGGACGAATTGAACAGTATTCAAGCGGAAATTTCGGAGGCGGAACAGAATCTTGCAAATGTCGATGCGTCTTACCGCAAAGAAATAATGACCGATTTGGTAGCCGCGAAGAAAGAATATTATTCAGTCACGGAGGCGATTAAAAAAGCCGAACAGGAGGCACAACTTGCCACTGTCGTCGCTCCGGTTTCCGGCAAAGTTTACGGGCTTAACATTCACACGGTCGGCGGGATCGTGACGGAGGCCCAGCCGCTCATGCAAATCATTCCGGAAGGTGCGTCGCTTGAGTTTGAAGTTTACGCCGACAATAAAGACATAGGTTTTATAAAACTCGGTCAAGAGGCTGAAGTCAAAGTCGAAACCTTCAACTTCCAAAAATTCGGTATGGTCAAGGCGGAAGTTGAGGAGATCAGTGCGGACTCCGTTCACGACGTAAACGACCGCGAACATTACAAGAAATTCAAACTTTTGCTGAAACCGATAAGCGACGATATAAATATTTACGGCGAAAAAGCGGATTTGACGGTCGGAATGAACGTCAACGCAGAAATTAAAATCAAGGAAAAGAGAATTGCAGATTTCTTCCTCGATCCTTTCCGCCGTTACACTTCCGAAGCCCTGAGGGAGCGTTGATTTATGGCAGAAGATAAAAATAACAATTCCACTCCCGAAGATAAAAGTTTGATTCCCGCCGGCGAAAATCTTCCGGAAAAATCCGGCGGCGAAGAAAATAAAAAGGCGTTGGCGAAAATCGAGCTTGCAAAAGTTCCGGCAAGTCAAGCCAAAACTCAAGCCCTCGATACAAACGTAAAAAAAGAGGACGGCGGCAGAGTCAACGGAATTGACACCGGTATTGCCTGTCTTATTGCAATAGCGAAATATTATAACATTCCGGCCGATTATCGACAGCTTGAACGTGCTTATGTTTTGGAAGAGGGCAGCGTTGACTTTACAACAATAGTCCGGGCGGCTCGCGAATTGAAATTGAAGGCAAGGGCGTATTCGTCTTTGACCGAATCGGATTTGGACAGGCTCGTCTATCCGGCTCTCATTCAACTTCGCTCCGGAAAAAAACTTGTAATAACCACGATACGCGACAACGACATTTACATACTGGATCCGATTTTTTCGCAAGAGCCGGTTAAGGCGGACAGATACAAACTTCTCGCCGACTGGACGGGCGACGCGATTTTGTTTACCCGCCGATATGAGCCGGACAAAAAATCTTCAAAATTCGGATTTAAATGGTTTTTGCCGGTCGTTTCAAAATACACGCCGTTTTTGAGAAGTGTACTTTGGATTTCCTTAGTCCTTCAACTTTTGGGACTTGCGTCGCCGTTCTTTGTGCAAAACATCATTGATAAAGTTTTGGTACACAGGGCAGCCGATGCTCTGGATATTCTCGTACTCGGAATGATTATTTGTACACTGTTCCAAAACTGGATGCTTGCCTTGCGTGCGTATCTTTTCACGAACATAACGAATAAAATGGACGTGGCTTTGAGTGCAAGGCTTTTCAAAAATATAACCGCTCTGCCGGTAAAATATTTTCAAAAGTGGCAGGTCGGCGATGTAGTTTCCCGCGTGGGCGAATTGGAAACCTTGCGTTCATTTATGACCGGCTCAAGCCTGACGATAATTTTGGATATTATCTTCGCGATAGTTTATTTCGGGGTAATGTTCCTTTACAGCAGAATGTTGAGCGTTGCCGTTCTTGTAATGATTCCGCTGTTCCTGATTTTAAATCTTGTCGTCGCTCCGATTTTCAAGAGAATGATTAACGAAAGATTTTTGATCGCGTCGGAAAATCGTTCATTCCTTATCGAAACGATAACAGGTATTCACACGGTCAAAGCGTCGAGCGTCGAAAACAATTTTATTCGGCGTTATGAGGAAGTTTTGGCAAGATTGGTTAAAGCGTCCTTTGATGTCATAAATTTGGCAAACGTCGCAAATACAATCGGTACTTTCCTCTACAGTATGTTCAATCTTGCAATTTTGTGGATCGGTGCATATTATGTAATGGAAGGAGAAATTTCCGTCGGTGAATTGATAGCTTTCCAAATGATAGCCGGTCAGCTTATCGCCCCTATAATGCGACTTATAAATCAGTGGCAATATTTCCAGCAAATTCGCGTTTCAATGGAACGGCTCGGAGATATTATGAATGAGGACACGGAGCCGGCGTTCAATCCTTCCCGCACGACTTTACCGAGCCTTCGCGGAGATATTTCAATGGAGAAACTTGCCTTCAGTTACACTCCGGAAGGCGGCAAGGTTTTGGAC
>CAJOOE010000044.1 GCA_905236145.1 uncultured Selenomonadaceae bacterium | reverse complement strand
TTTCGTCGAACACTTGAACCGCAAGAAAACAAAACTTAATCCCGCTCCGATTTATTTCAACGGTCGCCGGGACGATGCACTTGTCGAAATTGCGATGCAGTACACCGACAGCTATCAGGAAAATATTTACAGTTACGTCAACAACATAAACACCGAGGAAGGCGGTACTCACCTTGCCGGCTTTAAAATTGCTTTAACCAGAATTGCGAATGATTTTGCGAAACGCCGCAACCTTTTGAAAAGTGCGGACAGCAGTTTGAGCGGTGAAGATATTCGCGAAGGCTTGACCTGCGTCATCAGCGTCAAGTTGCACAATCCGCAATTTGAAGGACAGACGAAAACGAAACTCGGCAACGAAGAAATTCGCTCTCTTGTAAGTGCGGTTACCGGCGAAGGCTTGAGCGAATTTTTTGAAGAAAATCCCACGCTTACCAAGCAGATTCTGGAAAAGGCGGTAATGGCATCCCGTGCCCGTGAGGCGGCGCGTAAAGCCCGCGAGCTTACCCGTCGTAAAAATGCGCTGGAAGTTTCCGCTCTTCCCGGAAAACTTGCCGACTGCTCCGTCAAAGATCCGGACAAGGCGGAAATTTATATCGTTGAGGGTGACAGTGCGGGCGGCAGTGCGAAACAGGGACGCGACAGAAGATTTCAGGCAATACTTCCTTTGAGAGGGAAAATTTTGAACGTCGAAAAGGCACGGCTCGACAAAATTTTTGCCAACGCCGAAATTCGCACAATGATTACCGCATTCGGCACCGGCATAAGTGAAGATTTTGATTTGGCGAAACGTCGCTACGGAAAAATTATCATAATGACAGATGCCGATGTTGACGGTGCCCACATTCGCACTTTGCTTTTGACTTTCTTCTACAGATACATGAAACCTTTGATAGAACACGGTCACGTTTTCATAGCACAGCCGCCGCTCTATCAGATTCGCAAAGGAAAAAATCATTGGTACACTTACAGCGACGAAGAACTCGGAAAAAAACTCGACGAAGTCGGTCGCGACGGCTCAACCGTTCAACGCTATAAAGGCTTGGGCGAAATGAACCCGGAACAGCTTTGGGAAACAACGATGGATCCCGCAGGTCGCACCATGCTCCGCGTGGAAGTCGAAGACGCGGCGGAGGCCGACGAACTTTTCACGATTTTGATGGGGGATCAGGTTGCCCCGCGTCGTCAATTCATTGAAGAAAACGCAAAACTTGTAAAGAATTTGGACATTTGACAAGAAAATTTTTTTCCGGAAGTTAAGCCGGTTTTTTGGGGAAGGTTTCGGATTATGTCAAAAAATTTGTCGGAACATATTCACGAACATATAAACGCGGACGGAACGATTACTGTTCATTCTCATGAACATGGACACACGCACACGCACACGCACACGCAGACGAAAAATGTTTTGCAAAGGATTAACAATATTATCGGGCATTTGCAGGGAATTTCGGAAATGATTCAAACCGGGCGGGATTGCAGCGACGTTTTGATTCAGCTTTCCGCAGTAAATGCCGCCGTCAGAAAATTGAAAATCATAATTCTGAAAGATCACATAGATCACTGCGTGGTTGACGCGATTAAGGAAGGCGACAGCAAAACTCTGGACAAACTCGCCAAAGCTCTCGAACACATTCCGGAGTAAAAATTTTTTTTGCCGGCAAGAGGAATAAAAAACCGGGCAACTTGCAAATTGTCCGGTTTTCATTTGTCGGTTAAATTTTAATTTCAGTCTGTCAATTCCTGCGGCGTTTTTATGACGATTTCGCCGGAAGAGTCGCGATAGACGACGCGGGCAATTCTCGCATTTTTTATCATTCTGCGGCAAAGTTTGCATGGCGCACCGGACGCATAAGAATTATCGGAAACATTTCTGCCGACAATGTAAATCGTCGCGTCAAGCATTTTTGCCGGATCCGCATTTATTATTGCGTTTTGCTCGGCGTGGACGGCAACGCAAAGTTCGTAGCGTTCGCCTTTGGGAACTTTCAGCCGCTCCCGCTCGCAAATCCCGGTGTCAATGCAATTTTCCTCTCCACGAGGAGCGCCGTTATATCCCGCACTCACGATAATGTTGTCTTTGACGATAATTGCACCGTAACTCCTGCGAAGGCAGGTTGCCCGTCTGCCGGTCTGCTCGGCTATGTCAAGAAAATATTCGTCCCATTCCGGGCGTTTATAAATTTCACTCATCTTTAACTTTCCGCCTTTCCGCCTTATAACCTTATCACTTCGCCGACTCGATATTTGTTTTGTCAAAAATTTGCGGCGTGCAGAGGTAAGCGGGGACTGTAATAACGCCGTTGTTGTAAGTGGAAACGTCGTTAATGTCCGGCTGGGTTCCCTCGACAACCGCCTTAATCATTCTGACGCATTTTGCATTGAGAACGTCCGGATCTTTCGCTATTGTGAAAGTCTGTTCTCCGGCTTTTATTCTCTCGTAAGCCGCCGGATCACCGTCAAGCCCGGAAATCAAAGGTGCAGGTTTTCCGGCTTTTTTTATTTCGTCCAGAATAACGCCGGCAATATCGTCGTTCGGACTCAAAACCGCATGCAGAGGTTTTCCGTCCGCATAATGTTCCGCCAAAAGTTTTTGCATACGCGTCCGGGCATTGGCAGAATTCCAATCCGCAGTGCAAACGCTGTTGAAATCTGTTTGACCGGAAGGACAGACAAGTTGACCGGTTTTAAAGTAAGGTTCCAAAATTGCCATCGTATTTCTGAAAAACAAGTGTGCGTTGTTGTCTGCCGGGCCGCCGGCGAAAAGTTCAATGTTGTAAGGCCCGCCGCCGTTTTTCAGATTGAGAGCCGCCTCAAAATATTCTCCCATCGCGTCGCCGATCGCCTCATTGTCAAAGCTGGCGTAATAACTCAAAGCGTCCGTATTTAAAATAATTCTGTCGAAGGCAATCACCGGAATTTCATACTCCTTTGCCTTTTCAAGAACGTCGGCAAGTGAGGCGGAATCAATCGCCCCTATAACCATACAATTCGGACGGCTTTCCATCGCCTCCGCAATTTGTCCTTTCTGTTTATCGACGGTGTCGGCGAATTGAATGTTGACGGAAAAATTTTCCTCCTCCAAAAGTCTTTGCAGTGAATCGCCGTTCCTCTGCCAACTCGGAGTTGTATTCGGGAAACAGACCGCGACCGTTCTCGCTCCGGAATTTGAAGTTTCTTCGCCGCAACCCGCAACCGCCAAGCAAAAAACCAGTGCAAGGGCAACGCTCAAAATTTTGAAAAGTTTCATAAAATTCCCCTCCGACGAATTTATTTCTTCGTACCGTTCAAGTTATATACCGGAAATTTCCCGGAAATCCTTCAATTCGTCAACCCGGCAGGGATTTTTTTTTTCGCGGCGAAAATTCGGACTCGGAGAGTGATAGAAATGGATTTTATAAAATTGCCGGAAGAAATAGAAAAACGCAGTATGGAAATAATTTCGCCGCACCTGGACGGATTGAATTTGAACGAAGAAGAAACAAAAGTTTATTCCCGGATAATTCATGCGGCGGGTGATGTCGAATATGCACCGATAATAAAAATTCATTCGGCGGCAATTTCTGCGGCAAAGTCCGCAATTTCCGCCGGCAAAAATATTTTCGTCGATGTGGAAATGGTGAGAACCGGAATAAATAAACGGGCTTTAAAAAAATTCGGCGGGGAAGTTTTCTGCAAAGTCGCGGACGAAGATACAAAAAATTTGGCGGCGGCGGAAAAAATTACCCGGTCTATGGCGGCGATGAGAATTTTTGACCGGGAACTTGACGGCTCAATCGTCGCGGTGGGAAATGCTCCGACCGCTCTTTTTGAAGTTCTCCGGCTGGCAAGAGAAAAAAATATTCGCCCTGCGGTAATTGTCGGCGTTCCCGTCGGTTTTGTCGGTGCGGCAGATTCAAAGGCGGAACTTGCAAATCAAAATGAAATTCCCTTTATAACGGTGGAAGGCACGAAGGGCGGCAGTCCCATCGCCGTCGCCGCAATAAACGCAATTTTGTATATGCTCGACAAATCGCGGGGAAAATGAGGAGGAAATTTTTTTGAGTGAAGAAAGAGTCAGAGTTACCGGAGCAGAATATATAACTTCCGCAGTAAATTTTTCGCAATACCCGGAAGAAATTTTACCGGAAATTGCTTTTATCGGGCGGTCGAACGTCGGGAAATCTTCCCTGATAAATTCGCTGACAAACAGAAAAAATCTTGCGAGAATTTCTCAAACGCCCGGCAAAACGCAGACGATAAATTTTTACAAAGTTTCCTTGAAATTTGATTCGGCGTTTCTTGAGGACGGCGAAGAAGAAAAATTCGACGCTCCGAAAAATTACGAACGCCGGAATTTTTATCTTGTGGATCTTCCCGGCTACGGCTATGCAAAGACGAGTAAAAGCAACAGGCAGGTTTGGGCGAAATTTATCGACGAATATTTTTTGAAAAGTCCGTCCCTGAAATTTGTCTGTCTGCTTGTCGATATGCGACACCCGCCGCAGGAATCGGATATAAAAATGCTTGCAAATCTTTTTGAAAAAAATTTGCCGGTCGTCGTCGTCGCCACAAAATCCGACAAACTCAAACGCAACGACTTAAAAAAACAATTCGATTTAATCAAAAAAACTTTCGGCGAGGAAGAATTGCCGATCATTCCTTACTCATCAATAAAAAATGAAGGGCGTTCAGTTTTACTTGACGTAACGGTCAATTCTCTGATAGAATAGGGCAAACTTAAATGTGCCGGGAGCGTATGCGGCACGAAGGGAGAGTTTGCGATGAAGGAGCTTTCGTTGTTTGACAAGTCGCTGTTGAATCTTTTGCAAGGCAATATTCCCGTCTGCAGTCGTCCTTTTGCCGAGATGGGAAAGATTTTGGGAACGGACGAAAAAACCGTAATTTCAAGACTGAACGAATTGAAAGCGGCGGGATATTTGCGGCGAATAGGAACTTTCTTCGACTCCGGGAAAATGGGTTATTGCGGGTCGTTGGTCGCGTTGGAAGTTTCGCCGCAGGAAATCGAAAATGTTGCAAAGGTCATTAATGCCTTTCCGGGAGCGACTCACAATTACGAGCGGGAAGGAAAATACAATCTCTGGTTCACCTTGCTTACGCCGGACACGGAAACGGAATCGAAAATTTTGGCGAAAATAAAATCTTTGCCCGGCGTGAAAGATATGTTGAGATTGAAGGCAAACAAAAAATACAAGGTGAACGTGCAGTTCAAACTCCGATAATTTGGAGG
>CAJOOE010000043.1 GCA_905236145.1 uncultured Selenomonadaceae bacterium | reverse complement strand
GGATTGCCGGACGGTCAAATGGGAAATTCGGAAGTCGGTCACATGAATATCGGTGCGGGTCGCGTTATGTATCAGCCGCTCACAAAAATTACAAAATCCATTCGCGACGGCGATTTTTTCCAAAATAAAGTTCTCGTCGGAATTGCGGATAAAGTGAAAGCGTCCGGCGGTGCGTTGCATCTTTTCGGACTTCTCTCTTCCGGCGGCGTTCACAGTCACACGGAACACGTTTACGCACTCTTGAAACTTGCAAAGGAAAAGGGAATCGAAAAAGTTTACGTCCACGCATTTTTGGACGGTCGCGATGTTCCTCCGAGTTCCGCGATTGATTTTCTTGCCGAGCTTGAGGAGAAAATAAAAGAGATCGGCTCCGGACAAATTGCGACAATTTCCGGACGTTATTACGCAATGGACAGAGATAATCGTTGGGACAGAGTTCAAAAGGCTTACGACGCAATAGCAAAGGCAGAGGCTCCGAAGGCGGCAAGTTCCGCAGAGGCGATTAAAGCATCATACGACGCAAAAGTCACCGATGAATTTGTTATTCCTGTCGTTGTCGGCGATTATCAAGGCGTTAAAAAAGGCGACGGAGTCATTTTCTTCAACTTCCGCCCGGATCGCGGCCGCGAAATGACGCACGTCTTTACCGACGAAAAATTTACGGAGTTCCCGCGTGTCGAGGAGCTTGCCGGTATTCCTTTCGTAACAATGGCACAGTATGAAGAAGGCTTGAATGTCGAAGTTGCCTATCCGCCGGAAAGCGTCGTTGACGGACTCGGCGAAACAATCAGCAAAGCCGGCTTGACACAACTCAGAATTGCGGAAACCGAAAAATATGCTCACGTCACATTTTTCTTTAACGGCGGCGTTGAAGAACCTTACGCGGGCGAGGACAGAATTTTGGTACCTTCCCCGAAAGTCGCAACTTACGACCTCAAACCGGAGATGAGTGCTCCGACCGTCACTTTGAAAGTCGTTGAGGCTATCCTCTCCGAAAAATACGACTTCATAATTTTGAACTTTGCAAACGGTGACATGGTCGGTCATACCGGCGTAATGAAGGCGGCGGTAAAGGCTGTGGAAACGGTTGATACCTGCGTCGGAATTTTTGTCGAGTGCATGAAGAAAGTCGGCGGCGAAACGATAATTATTGCGGATCACGGAAATGCGGACGAAATGTACAATTATGAATTGAAAGAACCGTTCACCGCTCATACGACAAACCCGGTTCCGATTATCATTGTTTCCGACAGAGTTGCAAAGGTTGAGGAAGGTGCATTGTGCGACGTTGCCCCGACTCTGCTCACTCTTGCCGGCTTGGAAATTCCGAAAGCCATGACCGGTAAAAATCTTGTAACAATGAAGTAAAAAAATTTTTTTCACTCCGAATAAAATAAACCGGCCGGACGATTTGACATGAATTGCCCGACCGGCTTTTTTTGTTGATGCGGAAAAAATTTTTTGACTTATCACGAAGTCCGGCACATTCGATAAAAAAAAGGGAATATCGCCAATTTCGCCGAATAAAAAAAGCGAAAATAACTTCAGGGGGAGGAATCTTTTGAAATGCGAAAGATAAAGCCGAATAAAAAGGAAATCGAAAAGAAAACCAAAAAATTGGCAAAACTCATGGACGATTTGCAGAAGTTTCATTTTGAACTTCATGAAGAGGCAAAGGCTCTGGAAACGGTGCAAAAAATTTACGACATGAAACCGGACGATCCCATTCCTTCGGAAAAAGTCGCGTCGATTTGCATTGATTACGGCAGAACCGATGCCGCCGCGAAAGCCGTCGATTATTTGGAAGAAAAATTTCCGCCCACGCCCTACAGACTTTTCCTCAGGGCAAGGGTTTGCGATTTGCAAAGGGATTACGGCGGCTGTATAAAATATGCGGAGAAGGCTCTGGAATACAAAGATATAGACCTGCTCACCAAACTCATGTGCCATAATATTTTGGGACACGCTTACAGATACGCCGGCGATGCTCCCATGTCGCTGGAACATTACGAACTCAGTGCAAAGACCGACACTTCCGGAGTCGCGGATCCCGGACTTCGGGCTCACACCGGAAACATTAAACGCGAAGATTATTGCAATTATCTTTTCAGCTTGCACAATCTCCCTTTCAGCCGCGAAAAAATTTACGAGGAAATTTGCGGATTTAACGACCTTTACATAAACGCGAAACAATTTACTCACGACCCCGCAACTCACCCCAAGCATGACAAAATCCGTATCGGTTACATTTCTCCGGACATTCGCCGGCATGTTGTCGCCTTCTTCAGCTACGCTTTTTACAAATGTTACGACAAAAGCCGCTTTGAAGTTTACATTTATGCGAAAAACAAAGAGGACAATGTCACAAAAGAATTTATCGCCTGCACGGACGGCTACAGAAATATTTTATTCGACAAGCCGGAGGAGGCGGCTCAAAAAATCAAAGATGACGAAATTGATATTTTGGTCGATCTCTCCGGACACACGGCAAACAACTGTCTGCCGGTCATGGCTCACAAGCCGGCTCCCGTCCAACTTTGCGGAATCGGCTGGTTCAATACGACGGGACTTAAAACGATTGATTATTTCATCGTCGATAAATACATTGACCCGGTGGGCTTGAACGACGAATTTTTCAGCGAGAAAATGCTCCGACTTCAGCACAGTCATTTTTGCTATATGTGGCATGACGATCCTCTTGTCGTCAATCCGGCTCCCTGCACGAAGAAAGGTTATATAACTTTTGTAAGTTTCAACAATTTCACGAAAGTCACCGACGAAACTCTTGAGGTCTGGGCGAAAATCGTAAACGCCGTTCCGAACGCAAAACTTTATTTGAAAGGCAAGGCTTTCCGGGATCAATACGGGACGGATAAAGCGATTGCGAGAATTGAGAAGGCCGGACTGCCGAAAGAAAAATTGATTTACGAGCCGGACGAACAGAAATATTTGCATAAATATGTAAACGCCGATATTGCACTTGACACCTTCCCCTATCCCGGCGGCGGCACCACCTGCGACGCTCTTTACATGGGACTTCCCGTAATAACTCTGGTCGGTGACAGGCATAACGGAAGATTCGGTTATTCCCTTTTGACAAATGCCGGTTTCCCGGAACTCTGTGCTTTCAGTATAGAGGAATATATTCAAAAGGCGGTTGACCTTGCAAACGATTGGGACAGAGTGAGAGATTATCATTTGACCATTCGTCGGAGATTTGAGGAATCGCCGATTATGGACGACTCCATTTACATGGGCGAAATTGAATCGGCTTACGAAAAAATTTGGGATGCATGGACGAGCGGCAAAGAATTGCCGGACTTCCCGCAAGACCCCGAGCCGATTACGCAGGAACAAGCGGAGGAATATTATAATCGAGCCCGCAATTACATTCACTTGGAAAAAGAATTTAAGAACGGCAAAATCGAAAACAACGTCAATGTAAAACGTGCTCTTTATTACCTTACACTCGCCGAGCCGGTCGATAAAAAACACGATGCCGAAATTTATCTGCTCAAAGCGGCTTGCAAGCAGGAACTCAATGATTATGTCGGAGCTTACGACGATATAAGAAAAGCCGGTGAATGTATTTACGCTCCGGAACATAAACCCGGCGACTTTTCGCGAAAATTCCTGCAGCAATTCCACGAACGTCTTGCAAAACTTTCGCTGATGAACGGATACCCGGCGGACGCGGCGGATAATTATGACCGGGCGGCGGAATTTGCGGAAGACAAAACAGACGTTCTGAAACTTTGCAGCTCCGCACTTTTGTCCATGCACTTCCTGGATATTCCCGGCGAGGATTTGGCTGCGGCTCATTTTGAATATCAAAATTTGGTCAACGACATCAAACCTTACACAAAATATCATGACCGCAAGCCGATTTTGAAAGGCGAGCAGAGAATAAAAATCGGTTATCTTTCGCCGGACTTCAGACTCCATGCGGCGTTCCCCTTCATTTTCGGCATGATTTCCTGCCACAACAAGCAAGAATTTGAAGTCACCTGCTACAGCTTGAACGAAAAAGACGACACTTTGACGGAGGCAATAAAAAACAACGTCGAACATTTTGAAAATGTCAACGGGCTGTCTTATGAAGAAATTGCAAAGAAAATTCATTCCGACAACATTGACATTTTGGTTGACCTTGCGGGACACAGTGCCGGCAGCGGTCTGCCGGTTTTGGCATATCGCCCGGCTCCGATTCAAATAAGCGGTATAGGTTATATGTCAACAACCGGAATGAAAACGGTCGATTATTTCATCACGGACGAAATCGTTGACCCGCCGGGAGAACATGAAGCTTTGTTCTCGGAAAAATTGATTTATATGCCGAGTCAATTTTGTTATGCTCACCGGCAGGACGTTCCCACGCCGGAATACGCTCCCTGCACGAAAAGAAATTACGTCGTTTTCGGGACGATTTGCCGCTATCAAAAAATGAGTGACGATCTTTTCCGGATCTGGAAAGAAATTTTGGAACAAGTGCCGGGTTCGGTTTTGCTGATGAGAGCTCAAGAATTTGCAAGCAATACGACTATAGATCAGGCTTACGAGCGAATGAAGAAAATCGGCTTTAACATGGATCAGGTTTTATTCCGTCCCGCGATTCCGGATTATATGGCGGAACTTACGCACCTTGACATTATTCTTGACGCTTATCCTTACGTCGGCGGGGCGACTACTGTCGACGCACTTTACATGGGCGTACCGGTCGTTACTTTCTTCGGCGAACGTCGAAGCACCCGTTTCGGCTTGAGTATTTTGGAAAATATCGGAATGGGAGATTTGGCGACAAATTCCGTCCGTGAATATATCGACAGAGCGGTCGGACTTGCAAAGGACATCGAGGCACTGGACGCTCTGCACAAAAATTTGCGGACGATGGTCGTAAAATCCGAAAATCTTGATCCGAAACATTACACAAAACTTTTCGAGCAGAAACTTGAAAAAATTTTCCGCGTCGGTGATTCGGACTAAAAAAAATTCATAAAAGTCGTGCAGACTATCCGCCTGAACTTGAGGAAAAGGAGCGTGTCGCCGGACACGCTCCTTTTGTTTCGGAAATAACGATTTTTCACACAGACGAATGTTCAATCAAACTTTCGGTTATT
>CAJOOE010000042.1 GCA_905236145.1 uncultured Selenomonadaceae bacterium | reverse complement strand
CGGCGTGGGAAAATCAACTTTGCTGTCGATGATAGCCCGGAACACCGAGGCGGATATAAGCGTCATTGCTCTTATCGGCGAACGCGGCCGCGAAGTCAGAGATTTTATCGAACGCGACTTGGGAGAAGAAGGTTTGAAAAGGGCGGTCGTCGTCGTCGCGACTTCGGATCAACCGGCACTTGTCAGAATAAAAGGAGCGATGACTGCAACGGCCATTGCCGAATATTTCCGGGATCACGGGCATAAAGTAATTTTGATGATGGATTCCGTTACCCGCTTTGCTATGGCTCAACGCGAAGTCGGATTGACAATCGGCGAACCTCCGGCGACTCGCGGCTATACTCCGTCGGTCTTTGCACTTTTGCCCAGACTTTTGGAGAGAGCCGGGACAAGTGATCACGGATCCATTACCGGAATTTATACGGTTTTGGTTGACGGCGACGACATGAATGAGCCGATTGCCGATGCCGTGCGTTCAATTTTGGACGGGCATATTGTTTTGAGTCGGACGATAGCCGCACAAAATCATTTTCCGGCAATAGATGTTATGGTAAGCGTAAGCCGTGTAATGAATGAAGTTGTCACCAAAGAACATTTGCAAGCCGCCCAAAATATGAGAGCGTTGATGGCAGTTTACAAGGACGCGGAGGACTTGATTCACATAGGTGCTTACGTCAAGGGCTCAAGCAAGAGGATTGACAAGTCGATAGAAAAAATTGATTCGATTAACGAATTTTTGTGTCAGGGAATTTTTGAAGTCGATACTTACGAGGAAACCGAGAAAAAGTTGATCGGAATTTCCGGACAAGCATTGGGAGCAGGATAAAATCAGGGAAAGTTACTTTCCACCTTTCCACCTTGCAAACCTTTCCACCTTGCAAACCTTGCAAACCTTTCCGGCTTGATTGACAAGACTTTTGCTTAATTGTAAAATACGGGCGTTAAATCAAATGAATTTTTCGAGAGGAGATTTTTTTAATGGCAGAAACGGTAAAAAAGGCAGTGTTGGCATATTCCGGCGGCTTGGATACGTCGGTAATAATTCCCTGGCTTAAAGAAAATTATCATTGTGAGGTTATAGCGGTCTGTGCGGACGTGGGACAGGGTGACGAATTAAACGCCGTCGAACAGAAAGCCTATAACTCCGGTGCGTCGAAAGTTTACATCGCCGACCTTACAAAAGATTTTATCGAAAATTACATTTTCCCGACACTCAAAGCCGGTGCGACTTACGAAGAAAAATATTTGCTCGGTACAAGTTTTGCCCGTCCCATAATCGCCAAAAAACTTGTCGAAATTGCACTTGAGGAAGGTGCGGACGCAATCGCTCACGGTGCGACGGGCAAAGGCAACGATCAAGTTCGTTTTGAACTCACCGTCAAAGCTCTTGCTCCGAATTTGAAAATTATCGCTCCCTGGCGTGAATGGGATCTCGATTCCCGCGAATCTGAATTGAAATACGCTCAAGAACACAATATCCCCATTCCGACGGAAAACAAAAAATACAGTATGGACAGAAATATTTGGCATTTGTCGCATGAAGGCTCCGACTTGGAGGATCCCTGGAACGCTCCGCAAAATAATATGTTCCTCATCTCGAAGGCTCCGGAGGACGCTCCCGACAAACCGGAAGAAGTCACGATTGATTTTGAAAAAGGCGTTCCGATTGCCGTCAACGGCGAAAAACTCGGTGCCGTCGAACTTATAACAAAACTCAACGAAATCGGTGCAAGAAACGGCGTCGGTATTGTCGATATTTGCGAAAATCGCTTGGTCGGAATGAAGAGTCGCGGCGTTTATGAAAATCCTGCCGGCTCCATTCTCTATTACGCTCACAGAGAACTTGAATACCTCTGCCTCGATCGTGCAACTTTCCACTTCAAACAACACGTTGCCGTAAAATACGGCGAGCTCGTCTATGACGGTATGTGGTTCTGCCAACTCCGCGAATCTCTTGCCGCATTTGTCGATGCCACGCAGGAATCGGTCACCGGCACCGTTCGCCTTAAACTTTACAAAGGCAACATCATTTCCGCCGGTGCAAAATCTCCTTACTCGCTCTACAGCAAGGAATTTGTCACCTTTGAACATGATGACGTTTACAATCAGGCGGACGCGACCGGATTTATAAATCTCTTCGGACTCCCGCTCAAAGTCCGTGCATTGGTGAATCAAAAATGAGCGATGCGGAAAATAAAAGTTTGTGGGGCGGCAGATTTGAAAAATCAACCGACGAAATGATAAACGAATTTCAAGCGTCGATAAATTTTGACAAGAGAATGTACCGCGAGGACATCGAAGGTTCGACGGCTCACGCGAAAATGCTTGCGAAGTGCGGGATTATTTCGGAGGAAGATTCGGAAAAAATTATTGCCGGACTGCAGAAAATTTTGAAACGAATTGAGGACGGCGAATTTAAATTTTCCGTCGATCTCGAAGATATTCACATGAATATTGAAAAGGCTTTGACGGACGACATAGGGGAGGCGGGCGGCAGACTTCACACGGCACGCAGTCGAAACGATCAGGTTGCACTCGATACCCATTTGTACGTTCGCCGGCAAGTTCGCGAAATTCAAAAATTGATAATCGAATTGCAAACGGAATTGATAAAGGCGGCGGAAAAAAATTCCGAAGTCATTATGCCGGGCTATACGCATTTGCAACGGGCACAGCCGATTTTGTTTGCCCATCATCTTTTGGCGTATTTTTCGATGTTGCAACGAGATTTTTCAAGATTCGCCGGAGTTTACGAGAGAGCGGACATTATGCCGCTGGGAGCCGGAGCATTGGCGGGAACTACCTTTCCGATCGACAGAAATTTTGTTGCGGAAGAATTGAATTTCGAGGCGATTTATTCAAACAGCTTGGACGCGGTAAGCGACAGAGATTATATTTTGGAATTTTTGTCGGCGGCATCGATTTTGATGGTTCACCTGTCCCGGTTGAGTGAAGAAATAATTTTGTGGGTCAGTCGTGAATTTTCTTTTGTCGAATTGGACGACGCACACTGCACCGGCTCCTCAATGATGCCGCAGAAAAAAAATCCCGACGTTCCGGAACTTGTTCGCGGAAAATCCGGAAGGGTTATCGGTCATTTGGTCGCACTTTTGACGACGGTCAAAGCTCTGCCGCTTGCTTACAACAAAGATTTGCAGGAGGATAAGGAAGGGATTTTTGACGCGATCGACACGATAAAATTCAGTCTTTCGGTTTACTCTCAAATTATTGCCGGAATGAAAGTCCGGGCGGAAAATATGCGTCGTGCGGTCGAAGAAGATTTCAGCAACGCCACGGATTTGGCGGATTATCTCGTAAAAAAAGGTATTCCGTTCCGCGAGGCTCACGCGATTTCCGGCAAATTGGTGCATTATTGCATTGATCGGGGAGTTTTTTTGAAGAATTTGTCGATTGACGAATTTAAAAAGTTTTCGGAAGTTTTCGCGGAAGATATTTATGAGGCGATTAAACCGGAAACTTGCGTAAAAAACAGAAATTCGCTCGGCGGGACCTCTTACACGCAGGTTGACAGACAAATTTTTTCGGCAAAAAACATCATTGACGAAGAAATTTTGAAGCTGCCGGAAAAATTTCGGTAATTTTTTCCGCCGCCGAACAAAAATTTTTCTGCAAAGAAATTTTGAACATAACAAAAAAATCCGGTAATTTTTTCAAATTTGCCGGATTTTTTTGCCGTAAATTTCGATTTTTTTTTATTAAAACAGGGAGAATTTTTCCATGGCGTTTTGTACGGTTTCGCCGTCAAATCCCCGTGTCGCAAGTTGTTGCCAAATTTTATTTCGATATTTCAATTTTTCTTTGGCATCAAGTTTTTCAAATTTCCGGCGATCGAATTTCTTTTCAAGCAAAATTTCCGCCGCTTTCAAATCGTGTTCGCCGGCATTTTCCGGGACAAGGGAACGGACAAAATTTTCGTCAAAGCCGCGTTGAATCAGCTTTACACAAATTTGCCGGACACTCAATTTGCCGCTTTTGTAAAAAATTTCAAACTGTCGGCGGCAAGCGTCCTCGTCATTCAAATAATTGTATTGCTTGAGTTTTTCTATCGCCTCGTCAACTTCCGGCTCCTCATACTTCCTTGCAATAAGTTTTCGTTTTAAATTTTTTGAACTCTGCTCTTGATAAGCCAACAAATCCGTCGCCTTCATCAAAGCTGTTTTTCCGTCGCGATCGTAAGATTTTTTTGATGAAATTTTTTCCGGCTCGTCCGAATTTTTTTTTGCCGGGCGGGGATTTTTCAAAAGTTCCGCCGCCGTCGTAATTACAAAATCCATAATTTATTCTTCGTCCGCCGGAATTTCGTTTTCGACTTCTTGAACCGGTTCCTCCGGGGGAGTTGTATCTTTTTTGGTCAGAGAGTCCAAAATTTTCTTTTCGATCTCGTTTGCAATTTCCGGATTTTCACGCAGGAATTTTTTTGCATTTTCCTTGCCCTGTCCTATTCTCGTGCCGTTGTATGAGAAATACGCACCGGACTTTGCTATAAATTCCAATTCAACGCCCATATCCAAAATACTGCCGGTGCGGGAATAACCTTCCCCGTACATCAAATCAAATTCCGCAGTCTTGAAAGGCGGTGCAACTTTATTTTTCGCAACTTTGATTTTCGTCCGGTTGCCGACAACATCTGTCCCCTGCTTGAGTGCCTCACCCTTGCGAACTTCAAGCCGGACGCTGGAATAAAATTTGAGAGCACGACCGCCGGTCGTTGTTTCCGGATTGCCGAACATTACGCCTACTTTTTCGCGAATCTGATTTATAAAAATTGCGACGGTATCTGTCTTGCTTATCGCTCCGGCAAGTTTTCTCATCGCCTGACTCATCATTCGGGCGTGGAGTCCGACGTGCGAATCTCCCATATCGCCTTCAATTTCGGATTTCGGCACAAGGGCGGCAACGGAGTCAATTACAATCATATCGACCGCCGCACTTCTTATAAGACGATCCGCAATTTCCAAAGCCTGTTCGCCGGTGTCCGGTTGAGAAACCAAGAGTTCTTCCAAATTCACGCCGAGTTTTTGAGCGTAAACCGGATCCAGAGCGTGTTCCGCGTCGATAAATGCCGCAGTCCCGCCTTGCCTTTGCATTTCCGCTATCATGTGCAGTGTGACCGTTGTTTTGCCGCTTGACTCCGGCCCGTAAATTTCAATTATTCTTCCGCGAGGAAGTCCGCCTATACCGAGTGCGACATCGAGCGGCAAAATTCCGGTCGAAACGGCTTTTACGTCCATTCTTGCGGAGTCGTCGCCGAGTCGCATTATCGCACCTTTGCCGAACTCCTTTTCAATCTGTTTCATAGCCGCAGCCAACGCTTCTTTTTTATCCATAATCTTTACCTCCGAAATAATGATTGACAGTCAAAAATACCGTGCGAAACATTTTCCGCAATTTTGAAAACGTTCACACGATATAAAAAGTATTTAATTTTACAACCGAATCATTCTTTTGAAAAATCGTCTTTACCCACGCCGCAGAGAGGGCAGACAAAATCTTCCGGCAAATCCTCAAATTTCGTTCCCGGCTCAATGCCGTTGTCCGGATCTCCCGTTTCTTCGTCGTATTCATATCCGCAAACATTGCAAACCCATTTCATTTTTCAACAACCTCCTTAAAACCTGTCGGACAAATTTTACCGGAATATCGTCTTTTTGTCCGGTAATTTTGGAAATTTTTGCGACTTCAGGTTTGTTTCGGAAATCATGCAAACGACAAACTTTTTTCCCGGAAAAAAATTTGAAACAGGAATAAAACGAAGGCGACCTGCGAAACAATTTCCGAAATCGTCCAAGCCGGTTGACCGACGAATTTTATTTCAATCTTGTTTTCTCCCGCCGGAACCTCCACTTTCATTTTATGCAAATCGCCGGAAGAAAGTTTTAAAATTTCGCCGGTTGAAGTTTCCGCCCGGTAAACCGGAAAATAAAACATCGGCAAAGTTATTTCCGTCGCGTCCGGGCAATTTGATTCAAATGTAACGGTCATTCCGTGCCTTTCAAAATTCGTCACAAATTCCGGCGGCGTGATTTTATTCGGAGGGAAAATTTCCCTGCCGATTATCGACCCGTCAATATATTTGCAGCCGATCAATTTTTCCGGCGGCACCCTGTCCGCCAAATTTGAAATTTTTATATCCGAATAAATATAGTCTGCGTAAACAATGCCGACGTTAAAAGGAGCGTTCTCCCGCTTTTCGACGGCGGTAAAATCGGTTATGGAAATTTTTTGATAATTCTCCGGCAGATTGTCAAAATCAAACAGGCAATTTTCAAAAAAAGTTTTAACCGAAGTGTTCGCGTAATTTTGACGGAGTGAAAAATTGTCGGCTTTTGCGTCGTAAAGATTGTTGGCGAAAATCAAAACGCAAAAAATCGCCGGAACAATTCCGGAAAAATTCTTGCGTTTGCAAATTTCATTCGCGGCAATTCCAAAACAACCCGACCAACAAATTGACGTGAAAATCATAAATCGGAAAGGGAATTGCAAGACGGCAAGAGAATCGGCGAGAATTTTAACGCTCAAAATCTCTTCCCAAACAAAAAATTTTGTCGTCGCCGCCAAGAAAAACAATCCGACAAAAAACAGCGTCCAAAAAAATTTGTCGTTTCCGCCGCAAATGCCTTTCACAAAATTCCGGTAAAACATAAAGCCGACGGAAATTAAAATACAGGCGGCAAAGAGTTCTCCGCAAAATCCCCTGTAACCGATAAACCAATCGAGATTAACCGCAATATCCGTCAAAGATTCCGGATGAGTGAAAACATTTTTCATGTGAAAATCGTATTGACCGTAAAAATCGACGAAGGGAAAATAAAACCAAATGTTCAAAAGAAAAGTAAATCCGGCGGCTTTTGCAAATGCGAAAAAATTTTCCCGATCAAAAATCTGCCGCAGAGAAATCAAAAACAAAATCGTTGCCGCCGCAATCATCATAAGCGAACTTATTATATGCGATTGCAAAACTCCGGTAAATCCGATAACCGTTCCGATCCAAAATTTCGGCGAGCGATTGAGCATCAGCCAAAAACTTATCAAAGCGAGCGGCATAAATATCAGTGCAGTTGATTCACCTGTCGCCGACCTCGTCTGCATATCGAAAAGTCTGTATAAAAATCCGGTGTAAACGAGTGCCGAAATTCCGCCGGCTCTCCGATTTTCAAAAAGTGAGGAAAAACTTTGAAAGGCGACAAAGAAAGTCGCAAGGGTTATGAGGACACAGAAAATTTTGTAAGCGTCGAACAAATCGACTCCGGTCAATCTCAAAACTGCCGGGATATACAAAAACAAATCCGGGTAAAAAAATCCTGCCGGATAGCCGTAATCGTTGAAAAAATATCCTTGCATTTTTACCGGGAATTGTCCGCCGGAAAGACTTTCGCTCATTCCTTCAATTCGCAGCAAATGGAAAAATACGTCGTGACCCAAAGGCAATTCGCCGAAAATAAATTGTCCGCTTGCAATTATCGAAAAAATTATTCCCGCCGCGAACCAAAAAATTTTTTCGTCCTCATACTTCATAAAAATTTTTCCTCCTCTTCCCGGCAATTTTACACGGTATTTTCTTATACGTCAAACAATCGGTAACGGGTGAGGATTAAGGGAAAATTTTTTTGACCGCTTAAACCGGTGAAGTGCTTATTTTCTCGGCGGCGGCAGGAAAATTTTTCGGCTTGCAGAAAAGTATCAAAAATCGTTTACAAAAATTTTTTGGGAGAGTGAAATTTATGAACAAAGAGCAACTGGAAAAACTTATTGCCGAAAAAATTGACGAGGCGTTGAAGGCCGGAGATCACCCGAAGAAATTTTTCATCACCGAAAACGGACGCGGTGTCACGGACGGCGGCGATCTGTACAACGCAGTTTTAAATGACGTTGTCGGCGTAATAAAAACCGCTCTGCCGGCGATCCTTGCGGAAGTCCTTTCAAATGCCGCAAGTTCCGCCGTGTCCTCCGTTGCCGCAAAAGTCACCGGCAAAAAATAAATCGTTGCGTGAAAAAATTTTTCTCTCGGATTAAAATTCTTCGGTCCGGGAGATTTTTTTTGCTTAAATGTGTTATAATTCCCGGCGGAGGTGTTTTGAGTTTGAAAGACGAAATTGCTCGTGCCGGTGAAATTATTCGCAAGGCAAAAAATATTTTAATCGGAGCCGGAGCGGGACTTTCGACGGCGGCGGGCTGCGATTATTCCGGCGAACGTTTCAAAAAATATTTTTCGGACTTTGAAGAAAAATACGGCTTTCACGATATGTATTCCGGCGGTTTTTATCCCTACGACACGCCCGGAGAATTTTGGGCATTTTGGAGCAGAAATATTTATTATAATCGTTACGACAGACCGGCAAGCGACGTTCACAAAAAATTGCTTGAACTCGTCCGAAACAAAGATTATTTTGTCTTGACGACGAATGTGGATCATCTTTTTCAAAATAACGGTTTTGACAAATCGCGGCTCTTCTACACGCAGGGAGATTACGGACTTTTTCAATGTTCCGTTCCCTGTCACAATCGAACTTATGACAATGAAAAATCCGTCCGAAAAATGCTTGAAAGTCAAAAAAATATGAGCGTGCCGGAAGAATTTTTTCCGCACTGCCCGAAATGCGGGGAAATGATGACGACGAATTTACGCATTGACGAAACATTTGTCGAAGATGCCGGTTGGAAACTTGCGTCCGCTCATTATCAAAAATTTTTGCACCGGCATTTTTCCGATGAAATTGTTTACCTTGAACTCGGAGTCGGGGGAAATACGCCGGGAATAATCAAATATCCTTTTTGGTCTTTCACTGCGGAAAACGAAAAATCTTTTTATATTTGCATAAACAAAGGGCAAGTCTTTGCACCGAAAGAAATTTCGGACAGAAGTATTTTGATTGACGGCGACATAAAAGATGTTTTAAACTTGTTGTAAAATTTTCGGAGGATGTTTATATGAAAAACTTAAAAAAAATTATTTGTGCGGGATTGGCGGCGACGATGATTTTTTCTTCGCCGACAATTTCTTTTGCGGCGGGAGATTCCGTGAATGAAAAAATTGCTCAAATCGAAATCGACACTTACGGCGAGGAGCAGAACGGGTCGATTTTGAACAGATTGAGTCAACTGGAAAAAAATTATACCGGAAAAAATATGCGTGGAAATATGAACGCCCGCATTGACGCAATTTACGACATAATTTACAACAACGACGCTGCACCGGGAGTTTTGGCAAAGTTAAATGCTCTGGAGTGGAACAGTAAACATGAGGTCGGCTCCGAAGGTGTCGGCATAAGACTTGATTCACTTGAGAGATCTGTTTTGGGAGAGATCAAGCAGGGTACTTTCAACGAAAGAATAAAAAATTTGGCGTTGGAAACTTTCGGCAGTGAAGAAATTCCGATGGTCGAAACTCAAATTCCTTCCGATACGATGTTGAAGGTTGTTTTGACAAAAGATTTAAATTCCAAAGAATTGGACGTCGGGGACACTATAGAAATTAAAGTTGCGGAAAATTTGATAATCGGCGGCAAACTTGTTTTGGCGAAGGGGCTGCCCGGTGAAGGCACGGTAAAAAATGTCAAAGACGCAAAGTCTTTCGGGCGAAACGCGAAACTTGAAATTGACTTCAACAAATTGAAAAGTCTTGACGGGCGGAACATTGAAATTTACAACGGCGAAAAATCAAAAGAAGAAATGAAACGCTTGAAAATGGCGGGCGGTGCAAGTCTTGTCGGTATTGCTGTCTTGGGGCCTTTGGGTGCGGTCGCCGGAGTTTTCGTCAAAGGAAAAAATATTGAAGTTCCGGCGGGTACGGAAATCTTGGTTGAGATAAGAAAAAATACAACGGTTTACGCTTTACAGAACAGCGACAAACTTGAAATTGCAGACGAAAATGAAAATTCCGACGAAGAAGAATCGGAAGAATACAACTCCGAAAACGAAAATGAAAATGAAATCGACACCGAAAATTCTGAAGAGTAATCACAAACTTTTATAAAAAATTTACGCCCTATATCCGCTCGGAAAAAATTCCGGGAAAACATAAGGCGTTTTTTTTGTGAAGTCAAAATTTATTTTCGGGTCGTGCCGGCAGAAATGCAAATTTATCTGCAATTTTTACACGAATTTGAAGAATACGTTTTGAGCGTCAACAGCGGCGTTTATGTAGTCCGACAAAGAAAAATTTGTCGAGTAAATTCCGATGCTTCCGGCAAACAAAATAAAACCGCTCAAAAATCCGCCAATCAATCGCCTTTTCAAATCCTTCATTTCATTTCACTCCCCGAAAAAATTTTTCTCTTTAATTTCAATCCTTTCAAATATTAAATCGGATATATCGGATTTTCCTTAAAAAAATTTTAAGTTTAGGTTAAAAAATTTTTTTCGCCGCCGAAAAAAAGTTTTCGTAAAAATCAAAATTACTCAAGGGATAAAAGGACAAATTGCAGAATAAATATTTGGAAATTTTTTGTCAATCGACAAAGTGAAAAACGGAGGTAGAGAAAAATGAAGAAAAAAGGAATTTTGAACGCTCAACTCGCCGGTTACATTGCCGCACTCGGTCACAAAGATTTGTTTATGATCGGGGATGCCGGTATGCCGATTCCGAAAGGCGTTCCCATTGTCGATCTGATTTTGACGGCGAACGTTCCGACTTTCAAGCAGACAATGGACGCGATTCTTGAGGAAACCTGCGTTGAAGGTTATATCCTTGCCGACGAAATTAAAGAACACAATCCGGAACTTTTCGACTACATCAAAAAATCTCTGCCGAATTTGGAGCCGGAATTTATGCCTCACGATGATTTGAAAAAGTTTTCGGCAAACGTAAAATTTGCAATTCGCACCGGTGAATTTTCTCCTTATCCGAATGTAATTCTTCGTGCGGGCGTGGTATTTTGACAAGAGGAAGGGAGTTTTGAGAATGAAAATTGCTGTAATCGGTTCGACGGTTATGGACGTGGTTTCATATATCGACAAAGTCCCGGAAGGCGGCGAAACCAGAGCGTCACAAGATTTTCACACGGCTTGCGGGGGTAAGGGAGCAAATCAGGCGATCGCCGCCGCAAAACTCGGAGCCGATGTATTGATGGTGAGTGCCGTCGGTGACGATATGTTCGGTACTGAGTCTGTAGAAAATTTCAAACGCCACAATATAGACACCCGGTTCGTAAATGTCATAAAAGGCACGGCAAACGGCGTTGCCTCGATAATCGTCGAATCTTCCGGGCAAAACAGAATTTTGCTTTACAAGGGAGCGAACGACAAACTTACTCCGGAAATGATTTACAATGCCGGCGACGAACTTAAAAAATGCGGCTTGATTGTCCTTCAGCTCGAAAT
>CAJOOE010000041.1 GCA_905236145.1 uncultured Selenomonadaceae bacterium | reverse complement strand
GCCCCACAGGGGTATGGCTCAATTGGCAGAGCAGCGGTCTCCAAAACCGCAGGTTGAGGGTTCAAGTCCTTCTGCCCCTGCCACTTTTTTTTTGCTCTTCTTCCCCCCTCCGGCAAGGATGTTTTTTTGTTTCCGGTTGTATCCGGAGAAGAATTGACAGAAAAATCCGGCTTTGATATACTTCGATCACATCAGAAAAATGTGAGATATACGGAGTGATGATTATGAACACAAAAAATCTTTTTCCGAAAAACGTCCGGGAAGAAAGTTTTCGGCCTTACGGTCGCGTACTTGATTTGCGTGTTGATGAATTTGTGGAAATCATTCTTGAAAGTCCGGCAATTCCGAAAGGTCGGGTCGTTTATGAACCTTCGGTTAAAAAATTTGAAATGTTGTCGATATTCAATGAATTGACTTCAAAAACTTTCGGCGAAATGCCGATTGAATTCGGTCATTGCAGCGGATTTAACAACAAACTCAACGCACTTGAATATCATCGTTCTTCGGAGATTGATATTGCGGCAACCGATTTAATTTTGATGCTCGGTCACCGCCGGGATATTGATTACAAAAATTTTACTTACGACACGGACAAAGTCGAAATGTTTTTCGTGCCTGCGGGCGTTGCGGTTGAACTTTATGCAACGACACTTCATTATGCTCCGTGCGGAATTGACGGAAAAGAATTTCGTTGCGGCGTTGTTTTGCCGCGTGGCACAAATGAAAATTTATCGGCAAAACCGGACAACGAAGGCGAAAACAAATTACTGTTCGCCGTGAATAAATGGCTGATCTCTCACAAGGAATCGAATATCGAAAATTCCTTTGTCGGGCTTGTCGGTAAGAATTTGGAAATTTGATATATCAAAAAAAACGCTCCGAAGTTTGAGCGTTTTTTTGATTTTATGTCCGAAAAAAATTTTCTAATCCAAGAAATCTTTCAATTTTTTGCTGCGACTGGGATGACGCAATTTTCTCAAAGCCTTTGCCTCAATCTGCCGGATCCTTTCGCGTGTGACGTTGAAATTCTTTCCGACTTCTTCCAAAGTCCTCGCCCGTCCGTCATCAAGACCGAATCGCAATCTCAAAACTTTCTTTTCTCGCGGCGTTAAAGTTTCCAAAACTTCTTCAAGTTGTTCCTTCAAAAGCATAAACGATGCCGCATCTGCCGGAGCGGGTGCGTCGTGATCTTCGATAAAATCACCCAAATGTGAATCTTCTTCTTCGCCTATCGGAGTTTCCAAAGAAACCGGCTCCTGTGCAATTTTCATTATTTCCCTTACGCGTTCCGGCAATATATCCATTTCAACCGCAATTTCTTCCGCAGTCGGTTCACGCCCGTATTTTTGCAAAAGTTGGCGGGAAACTCTGATTAACTTGTTGATCGTTTCGACCATGTGAACCGGTATTCTGATCGTCCTTGCCTGATCCGCTATTGCACGGGTTATCGCCTGACGTATCCACCAAGTTGCGTATGTGCTGAACTTGTAGCCTTTGTTGTAATCAAATTTTTCAACGGCTTTGATAAGTCCCAAATTTCCCTCTTGAATCAAGTCGAGGAATAACATTCCGCGACCGACATATCTTTTGGCAATACTGACGACGAGCCGGAGATTTGCCTCAGCCAAACGCTTTTGGGCCTCTTCGTCGCCCTGTTCCATTCTCTTTGCCAGTGCGACTTCTTCGGCGGCGGTAAGAAGGGGAACGCGTCCTATTTCCTTCAAATACATTCTGACCGGATCGTCAACGCTTATTCCTTCCGGGACAGACAAATCGACTTCTTCAACCGCCGATTTCAAAGACCCGGTTGCGGAAATGCCTTCTTGCGGCTCTTCGCCGGCGGGAACTTCCGCAGACTCCGCCTTTTCGATTTCCACGACCGCATCAAGTTCTTCGTCGCTCACGTCGTCAATATCGTCAAGACTTTCCATACTTTCGGAAAGACTTTCAAGATTGGCCTCATCGTCGTCCGTTATGGCAATATCGTATCTGTTGAAAGTTTCGTAAAGATCGTCAATATCGTCCGGCGACCAACCCTGAACCGCCTCCGCAAGTTCGCCGTAAGTCAAAGTGCCGCCGTTTTTCTTGCACTGCTCCAAAAGTTTTTTTACAACATCATGCTCGCCGTTTTTTTCGGGCTTACGTGATTTTTTCCTTGCGACGGAAAATCTTTCTTCTATCACGGCGGCGGCTGAATCGGTGTTATTTTTTCGCGTCTTTGATTTTGCGATTTTTTCCGGTTGATTTTCGACATTTGAATTTTCGGCAACTTTAATCGGTTTTTCGGCGGTAAATTTTTGCATATCGTTTAAAACGGTTTCTTCCGTGATTTTTCTTCCGGTATTTTTCTCGGTAAAAAACGAAATTCCGCTTTCTGCCAATCGCCCGAACAAATCGTCAATGTTTTCCGGCGTAAGGTGTTGCTTTTCGATCAACAACAAAAATTTGTCGTATTCCAACTCGCCGCCGTATTTTTTTGCTTTCTTGACCAAATCTTCAATGATTCGCGGGCTGCGTTGAACGCTGTCCCCTCTGTCTTTTTCCGGCATATTGCAGCCCCCTTCTGATTTATTTCTCTTCAATCCTCAATTCGTCCATTTCTTTTTTGATTCTGAACGTTTCCTCAACTTTTTTTTTGCCGTCTTCGGATTTTCCGATCCGAAAATATTCTTCGGCCTCGCTCATAAGTTTGTCGTAAAGCTTTTTCATTCTTTCCAGCCTTAAAAACTTCACCGAATCGTCAAATGCCGCAAGCTCGGTTTCGTGTCGGTCGTCGGAGGCGTTCATCAAAATTCTTGTAATTTCTTCAGATGCCTTTGTATTCAGCTCTGCCGCCGCACTCATATCGTTCGGCCGTTTTTCTTCGGCAATACACTTTTCAAGGTAATTTATAATTTCCCTGTGTACTTCGGAAAAATTTTCTTTCGGCACCAGCGAAGTCACATAACCCAGAACGTCCGGTTCACGCCACGCCATTCTCAAGACAATTTCTTCCGCTTGAGATGCAGACGTGACTTTCCGGTGAGATTTTACTTTCAATGTTTCTTTCGGCTTTTCGGAAACTTTTTCCTGCAGAGAATTTTCCCGGTTTCCGGAAGAATTTTGCAAAGCCGCCGAATTTTTCCGGAAAAATTCGCTCCATTCACCGGAAACGACGCTTTCATCAAGCATCAACGCCGACGATAATTTTTTCCGGTACACGTTTTTTAAAGCGGTATCTTCCACTCCCGCGAAAATCGGCAGGACTTCCCGGAGAGCCGCGACCTTCTCTTCAAGAGTTGAAATTTGAGTGTGCGACAGGACATAATTCAATCTGTAATCGACAATCGGCGAGGCATTTTTCAAAAGTTTCATAAAAGCGTCGCGACCGTGATTCCTTACAAATTCGTCCGGATCCTTGCCGTCCGGCACCGTCACTACAGAAACTTCCGCACCGGCATTTTGAACGATCGGCAAGGCACGCATTGTAGCTCTTTGTCCCGCCTCGTCGCTGTCATAGCAGAAAATTATTTTCCTCGCGTATTTCAAAATAAGTTTTGCGTGTTCTGCAGTAAATGCCGTCCCCAAAGTCGCGACGACATTTTTTATTCCGGCACTTATCGGAGAAATCGCGTCCATATAACCTTCGACGACTACCGCAAACCCCGCCTTGCTTATCGGCAAATGTGCCTTGTCAAGACCGAATAAAATTTGCCGCTTGTTGAAAATCGGAGTTTCCGGAGAGTTCAAATATTTCGGATTGCGTTCGTCCTCCGGCTTTAAAATTCTTCCGCCGAAAGCGACGACGTGACCGAAAATATCGGTAATCGGAACCATTACGCGACCGCGAAACCTGTCAAAAATTCCGGAGTCGTCTTTTCGCCTTGAAACAATTCCGGATTTTATCAAATCCTCGCGTTTGAAACCGCGTTCCGTGAAAAAACTTGTAATTGCGTCCCAATCGACCGGAGCAAATCCAAGTTTGAAATTTTCAATCGTTTCTTCGGTTATTCCACGTCCGGCAAGATATTTCCTGCCGCGTTCGCCTTCCGGAGTTTTCATCAGTCGGTCATGGAAAAAATCCCGTGCCAATTCGTTGATTTTGAAAAGTGTCCGTTCTTCCCGTTCGCGTCGCATTTCTTCCGGCGATTTTCTCCCGGTCGGCAAAGGTATTCCCAATCTTTCCGCCTGAAGTTTCACCGCATCGAAGTAAGAAATATTTTCAATCCGGGAAATAAAATTGAAAACGTTTCCGCCGGCATGACAGCCGAAACAATAAAAAAGACCTTTGTCCGGGTTGACGGAAAATGACGGCGTTTTTTCGTTGTGAAACGGACAACACCCCCAATAAGTCCCGCCCTTCCTGTTCAGCGGCGTATAACGCGACACCACCGAAACTATTTCGGATCTTTCACGCACTTTGTTTACAAATTCTTCTCTTTCCGTATTTTGCACTTCCACCTGCCTCCACAACTTATATTCCCCGTTATCTGAAAATTCCCTTTTTCGCCTTCAAGAATTTTTAAAGCCGGCGTTCGGCAAGCGGAAAATTTTATTTAAAATATGCCGTAAAACTCCCGATTTCCAATGCGATAAAGCCGGATATTTAATCGCGGCGTGATGACGTGAGAAAAATTTTTCTTTGCAAAGTCACCGGCTTTATTGTAAAATTCAAGCGAGAGTTATCGAAAAAAATTTTTTATAAGCTGCGAGGAAATAAAATGTCCGCAAAAGAAAAAACAAAAACCGAATTGCAATTAAAACCCATGACCGTCGCAACTTTGCAGGCAGTCCGCGAAAACGATGCCGGAGCATTTTTGAATGCGGGAACGGGCGACACTTCAGACGACATACTTCTGCACAAACTTCAACAGACCGACAAAGTTAAAGTCGGCGACTTCGTCAAAGTTTTTCTGTATCTGGATCCGAAAAAAAGATTGACCGCAAGCATGAGAGTTCCCAAAATGCGTGAGGGACAAATTGCAAGGGTCAAAGTCATAAACGCGACGAAGGACGGAGCGTTTTTGGACGTGGGAGCCGAACGCGGAATTTTTATGCCGTTTGCCGAAATGAAAGGCCGCCCGAAAATCGGCGATGTTGTCTGGGCAAGGCTTTATACCGACAAATCCGGGCGGCTTGCCATGTCGATGGACGTTTCCGACGAAATTCGCCGTGCGTCGAAACCCGCCGAAAATGTCAAACGCGGTGACAAATTGACCGGAGAAATTTTTAACATTATCGACGCGGGAGCGTTTATTTTCAGCCGGGAACGCTACATAATTTTCGTGCCGCAAAAAGATATTCCGCGAGCTTTGCGAGTGGGCGAGGAAGTCGAAGTCAGAATAACTTTCATTCGCGAGGACGGACGGCTTGACGGTTCCCTGCGTGAAACAAAAGAAAATGCGTTGATTGACGACGCAACGAAAATTTTCAAATTTATGCAACTGAACGGCGGAATTATGAATCTTAACGACAAGACGGAGCCGGAAAAAATTTTCGCGGCGTTTCATATCAGCAAGGCGGCTTTCAAAAGAGCGGTCGGTCATCTGTTCAAGGAAAGATTGATAGAAAAATTTGACGGCGGTTTTAAAATCGTCGAACGTGAATAATCAAACAAAATTTTCAAGAACGCGTCGTGCCTCGTCGAAATCAATCAGGCCGGTGCGGATTTTTTCTTTTGCGTCGTCATTCAAAGTTTTAAGTCCGTTTTTCAGTGCGGCGGTGCGAATTTTTTCAATGTCCCGACTTTGCAATATCAAATTTTTTAAGTCTTTGTCGATTTTCAAAATTTCGTGCAGGGCAATTCTCCCGGAATAACCGGTGCCGCGACAAAATTCGCAACCTTCAGCTTTGTAAATTTCCGGCGTACCGACAATTTTAAACTCCTCCGGCTCCGGCTTGCAAAGTTTCTTGCAGTGCGGGCAAAGTCTGCGGACAAGCCTTTGAGCGACGACACCTTTCAAAGTTGCCGAAATCAAATAAGGTTCGACTCCCATTTCCGCAAGGCGAAAAACGGCACTGCAGGAGTCGCCGGCGTGTAAAGTCGTCAAAATCAAATGACCGGTAAGGGCGGCACGGACGGCAATTTTTGAAGTTTCCGCATCGCGAGCCTCACCTATCATCATGCAGTTGCAATCCATTCGGAGCATCGCCCGGAGTCCGGCGGCAAAGGTCAGCCCGGTTTTTTCGTTCACTTTAATTTGAGTTATCCCGTCAATATTCTGTTCTATCGGATCTTCCAAAGTCATAATCGAACGGGCGGGAGAATTTAATTCCCGGAGTGCGGCATAAAGTGCGGTGGATTTTCCGGAATTCATCGGACCGGTTAAAATCACCATTCCGGAAGGCGAATTTATGAATTTGCGAAAAATTTTTTCGTTTTCGTCGGTAAATCCCAAATCGCCGATATTTTGCAAATTTTTTGCTATGTCGAGCAGGCGAATCGTCACACTGTCGCCTTCCGGCGAAGGCATCGCGGCAACTCGCATTTCCACGTCACCGAATTTGAAAGCTCCGTCCGTCGGCAGAAAAACTGCAAGCGTGTCCATTTTCGCCAAAATCTTTATTCTTCCGATTATATTTTTTGAAACTCTCTCCGGCAGAGGGTCGTGAAATTCTTGCAAATATCCGTCGATACGATAACGAAAACGAAGACCTTCGGCGGTCGGCTCAATGTGAATGTCCGACGCGTGAAGGTCTTTTGCAAATTGCAAAATCAAATCGACGATTTGAATGATCTCATCGGAATCTCCGCTGAAGTTGTTCATTTCGCGATACAATGATTTTTTCAAATCGTTTTTAAATTTTTCGACCATTTCAAATACCTTTCAAATGAGCGTGGGGAAAAATTTTTATCTGTCGGCGTAGCCGTCCGGATGATTTTTGTGCCAAGTCCAAGCCGTTTCTATAATTTTTTCCACGTCGTCAAATTTCGGCGTCCACTTCAAAATTTTTCTTGCCTTTTCGCTTGAGGCTACAAGTCGAGCCGGATCTCCCGGACGACGTTTTCCGATTTCCGTCTTGATTTTTTGCCCGGTAACTCTTTCCGCCGCCGCGATCATTTCTTTGACGGAAAAGCCTTTGCCGTTGCCTAAATTGAAAATATTCGACTCTCCGCCTTTTCTCAAATAATTCAATGCCGCAATATGAGCCGCCGCAAGGTCAATGACGTGGATATAATCACGCAGACAAGTTCCGTCCGGCGTGGGATAATCGTCGCCGAAAACGGTTATACATTCTCTTTTGCCGAGCGGCACTTGCAAAATAAGCGGGATAAGGTGAGTTTCCGGGCTGTGATCTTCTCCGATACTTCCGTCCTCAATCGCTCCCGCCGCATTGAAATAACGCAGACTGACAAAGCGAATACCGTTTGCCCGGCTTACCCATTTCATCATTCTTTCCATTATGAGTTTGGATTCGCCGTAAGGATTGGTAGGAAAAGTCTTGTCGTCCTCCTCAATCGGAATTTTTTCCGGTTCGCCGTAAGTCGCGGCGGTCGAACTGAAAACAATTTTATCCGTGCCGTGTTTGACCATTGATTCAAGCAAGACCTGCATACCGTAAACATTGTTGTTGAAATATTTCAAGGGGACTTGAACACTTTCGCCGACCAGCGAATTTGCCGCGAAATGAATAACCGCCTCAATTTTGTTTTCGGTGAAAATCTTGTCCAAAATTTCTGCGTCGCGAATGTCGCCCTCGTAAAATTTCGCCGCAGGATTTAAAGCCTTCCGATGTCCCGTTTGCAAATTATCGACGATTACGACTTCTTCGCCGGCTTTTATCAATTCAAAAACATTGTGCGAACCGATATAACCGGCTCCCCCGCAAATTAAAACTGCCATTTCAATACTTCCCTTCAAATTTTTTTTCCGGCTTTAATTTTGCACGTAAATTTGTTTTTTCCTGCAACATATCCCTGCAAATAATTTGTCATCCGGCATTTTCTCGTTGAGTTTTCCGAAAATACCTTGTATAATGCGAAAAGATTTTTGAGATGTTTTTGAGGAAGTGAAAAAATTTTGGAATTGCCTTCGATGGATCAAATGATAAAATTCTGTCACGACAACACGATAACCGACACTTTGGGAATGGAAATTTTCCCGGAGGACGACGGCGGGATAAGATTGGAGTTGACGGTTGAGGAACGGCATACGAATTTGCACGAAACTTGTCACGGCGGAGTTTTGACAACTATGGCGGATACGGCGATGGGTGCGGCTTGTATGTTAAAAAACAAAAGAGTCGTAACAATTTCAATGACCGTCGATTTTATGCATGCCGTCCCCATAGGCTCAAGAATAATGACACGGGCGAGAGTTCTGCACAACGGCAAGAAAACGGTAAATTGCGAATGTGAAATTATCGATGCCTCCGGAAAAATTTATGTAAAAGTCTTGGCTCTGTTTTTTGTAACCGGAAATTTTGTATAAAAAAAATCGGCTCCCGCAGAGTCGATTTTTTTTTCAAAACCTTGTGCAAATCAAAAAAATTGTCAAGGTTAAAAGTTCGGAAAGCATTGTCCCGGCTCCGTAAATATCTCCGGTGACTCCGCCCAATTTTTTTGTCGCAAATTTTCCGAATTGCCGGGTTACAAGTGCGGAGAAAAAAACTGCCGCCAAAATCCGGATTAAAAATTCTTCCGAAAAAAATATCGGCGGGAGTAAAAGCAAAATCATTTCCGCAAAAGCAAAAAAAATTGTCCGGCGGTCGGTGTGTTCGGCGAAAGCCTTGCCCATTCCCTCAGGTCTGGCGTAAGGGAAAAAGCCGATTAAACAAACCATCATAAATCTCCCGATAATCGGCGTACAGTAAATTGCAACGCAGAAATCCGGAATTGAAATTTTTGAAAGTTCGACGAGTGCGGAAATTTCCAAAGCCGAAAAAGTTATGAGTGCGGCAACTCCGAAAGCTCCGACCCGGCTGTCTTTCATTATCTCAAGCATCTTTTCCCTGTCGCGTCCGGAAAAAAGTCCGTCCGCCGAATCGCTCAAGCCGTCGAAATGTATTCCGCCGGTCAAAATCAAAGTCAACGCAAAGGCAAATGCTCCGGTAAAAATCGGAAAACTTCCTGCCGTCGCAAAAATAAAAATTCCGCAAATTCCCGCATAACAAATTCCCAAGACTGCCCCGACAGCCGGAAAAAATTTCACGGACTCGCCGAAATCTTTTTCCGTCCACACAGTTTGCCGAAAAATTGAAATTCTCGTCAAAAATTGCAAGCCGATAAAAAACGGATTCAAAACAAATTCCTCATTTCCGAAAAAAATCCGGCAACTTACAACCGCTGCCGGTTTATTTAAATCTGTCTTTCCAATGTTCCCGCAAATAATTTTTTATCTCCTTCTCCCTGCCGATTTCCGTCGGCTTGTAATAATTCGCATTTTTCCGGGAATCGGGCAGGTATTGTTGACTGACAAAATGATCTTCAAAATTATGAGGGTATTTGTAACCTTGCCCGTTTCCGAAAACTTTTGCCCCCTTGTAACTCGTGTCCCGCAAATGTTTCGGAACTTCGTCGGCATTTTTCAAATTTTTTACGTCGGATAAAGCGGAATCGACTGCCAAATAAGCGGCGTTGCTTTTCGGAGCTCCGGCAATGTAAGTTACGGCTTGAGCCAAAAGTATTCTTGCCTCCGGAAATCCGACAAATTGAGCGGCTTGAGCCGCCGCATTTGCCACAACCAACGCCATCGGATCCGCATTTCCGACATCTTCCGCCGCACAAATCACAATTCGCCGGGAAATAAAATTTAAATCTTCTCCGCCGTCAATCATTTTTGCAAGGTAATAAACCGCCGCATCCGGGTCACTGCCCCGCATACTTTTTATAAAAGCTGAGGCGGTATCGTAATGATTGTCGCCTTTTTTGTCGTATTTTCTGATTCTTTCGCCGAGCATTTCGTGCAGAGTTTCAAGCGTGACATTTTTTTCAAAAGCCGCCTGCTCAAGTAAATTCAAAGCCGGGCGGGCATCGCCGTCCGCAAAATCCGCAATTATATCCAGAGCGTCGGAGTCAATCTTAATATCTTTGCCTTTAAGACCCTTTTCCGAATTTACCGCGCCGTCCAAAATTTTGCGAATGTCGGCAACCGTCAATTTTTCCAGCCGGACAATTTTAACCCTGCTCAAAAGTGCGGCGTTGACTTCAAAAAAAGGATTTTCGGTAGTCGCACCGATTAAAATTATTCTGCCGTCCTCGACGTAGGGCAGGAGAAAATCCTGCTGTCCCTTGTTGAACCGGTGAATTTCATCGACAAACAAAATCGTCTGCCGATGATAAAAACTGCGGCGATCCGCCGCCTCTTTGACAATTCCACGCATTTCCGAAATTCCGGAAAGAGCCGCATTAACCCGGACAAATTCCCCGTCAATCGTGTTTGAAATGATTTGAGCGAGAGAAGTTTTGCCGGTGCCGGGAGGGCCGAAAAAAATCATGGAAGGAATTTGACCGCAGGCAATCATTTTTCCCAAAGAGCCGCGAAGGATTTTTTCCTGCCCGACAAATTCTTCCAAAGTCTGCGGTCTCATTCTTTCCGCCAAAGGTTGATGTTTTTTGTATTCTGCGGATTCCGCCGCACTGAATAAATCCATTCTAAAATTCTCCCGTCGAACCGAATCTGCCGCGACGCTTTTCACCGACACCGACTTCATCTCCGTCCGTTACCATATATTTTTGAAAAATCCCCTGTGCCGTTCTCATGCCCTTTTTGATTAAAAAATCTTCGCCCAAAGTCGTGACCGGCAAAATTATGTGATCGTGATAGTCAGCGTCAATCACACCCGTGCCGTTAGCCAAAATCAGCGAATGTTTGACGGCAAGACTTGACCGCAGATAAACGAGCAGAACTTCATCGGGCAACATAAAGGCTTTGAGACCGGTCGGCACAAGTGCGATTTTTCCGCCGGAAATCAAAACGTCCTCCGCCGCCTCCAAATCGTAGCCTGCACTGAGAGCCGTCTTTCGCATCGGCAAATTTATACCGCGACCTTCAAAGCCTTCCAAAATCTCAAAGCCTCTTGTCATTATTTTTTTTCCTCAAATTTACTCCTCAGCCGGAGCCTCAGCATCTTCGCCGCCGTCTTTCGACTTCAAATTCAAATTTTTTGCCGGCGTGATCGTGGAAACAGCGTGTTTGTAAATCATCTGCTGTTTGCCCATAGAATCAATAATAATCGTGAATTGATCGAAACCGCGAACCATTCCCTTGAGCTGGAAACCGTTGACGAGGTGAATTGTTACAAGCACATTTTCCTTGCGTGCCTGATTCAAGAAATTGTCTTGAATTTTCATTGAGTTCTTGTCTGCCATGTCAGGGACATCTCCTTTTAAATGTATATTTTTTTATTTTAAAGCCGGATTTTTCCGACCTTACCTGCCCGAGTCAAAAAATTTTATGTATTTCATTCTGCGATACCAAGTCATTTGACGCTTTGCAAAATTTCTTGTCGCCTGTGCAACCTTTGAAATCGTTTCGCCCAAAGTCGCAGCACCTTTCAAATATTCGACGGTTTCCTTGTAGCCGATTGCAAGCATCGCCTGCGAATTTTCCGAAACTCCGGAATCAAGCAGACTTTTCACTTCATCAACCAAGCCGTCCGCAAACATTTTTTCCGTCCGCAAATTTATTCGCCGGTAAAGTTCTTCGCGTTCCGGCATCAATCCGAAAACGAGTGCATTATATTTCAAATTTCCGGTTTTTGCAAAATAACTTTCCGTACTCTTTGAAATTTTTCCGTCCCCGCCGACTTCGGAAAATTCGTAGCCTTCCAAAAGTGCCTGAATATAAAGTCCCGTGCCGCCGACGATTATCGGAATTTTTTTTCGCGAATTTATTTCCGTTATCAAATTTCCGGCAAGTTTCACAAATTCGACGACGCTGAATTTTTCTTCCGGTTCCAAAATGTCAATCAAATAATGCCTGACCCTTTTCAATTCTTCGGGAGAAGGTTTCGCGGTGCCGATATTGAAATTTTTGTAAACCGCACCGGAGTCCGCAGAAATAATTTCCGTGTCGAATTTTTCCGCAAGTTTCAAGCCCAGAGAACTTTTTCCGGCAGAAGTCGCACCCAAAATCACGACAACTTTTTCCCGCTCCGACTTTTCCGCTTGCAAATTTTTTGTCGCGTCGGCAATTTCGTCAAAATTCAAAGGCGGAGCATCAAAACTTTTAATCGGATTTTTCATTTACAATTCAAGACTTTCGCCCGGTTTCAAAACGTGGACTTTCGCACCTTTGACGAGTTTTTTAAATTCCTCCGGATCCTGCCGGATAACGTCCCAAGTGTCATAGTGCAAAGGAATGACGTTTTCCGCTCCGATAAATTCCACAGCCCGTGCCGCGTCAACGGAGTCCATCGTAAAATGCCCGCCGATGGGCAAAATTGCACAGTCGATCTTGTCGCGTTCTCCTATAAGTTTCATATCGGAGAAAAGTGCGGTGTCGCCGGAATAATAGACAACTTTACCGCCCATGCCGATAACATAGCCGCAGGCAATTCCGCCGGGTGCGCCGGAAGAATGAAGAGCCGGCACCATTCGCACAAAACCGAAATCCGTCTTGAGTGTTCCGCCCAAATTCATTGCAATCGTCTGCATGGCACCTTCCATCGGGTCGATATATTCCGGAATACCCACAAGCGTCGCACCGGTGTGCATGGAAATTGCGGGAGCGTCGCCGGAATGATCGCCGTGAGCGTGAGTCACAAAGACGTATTCCGCAACAACGTCATCAATTTTAATCGTCGCGGCGGGG
>CAJOOE010000040.1 GCA_905236145.1 uncultured Selenomonadaceae bacterium | reverse complement strand
CGGAATTTACGGCTTGTCAGGTTCCGGTCTCGACATTGAGTCGATGGTCAAGGTCGGCATGATGGGCAAACAAAGCGAATATGACAAGATGCAGCAAAAGTACACTCTCAACGAGTGGAAAAAAGCGGAGTACGTCGATGTCTATTCCAAAGTTCAAACTTTCAACAACTCTACGCTCTCGCAGTACAAAATGTCGTCGAACATGAACGCGAGAAATGCGGAAGTCAATTCTTCCGCAATCAAGGTTACGGCAAACGCAAGTGCTCCGGTAATGAATCACAAGGTCGAAGTCACTTCACTCAGTTCAAACGCTTATTTGATGAGTGCAAACAATTTGACCCGCTACAACAACGAAACAGGTGCGGCGGAAACTTCAAGCACCGCCATGACTTTGAAAAATGTTTTGTTCGGCAAAATTTCTGCCGACAGCAGCGGAAATGTAACCGGGCAAAATGTTGACGGGACGGAAATAATAAATGCAAAACTCAAGGACGTTGCCTTCAGTTTTGTCGTGGGTGACGGTACAACGGCAATTTCCGATATGACCGATGACGAAATTAAATCTCATACCGTCAGTTTCACTTACGAAGAATTGCTCGGCAGTACAAGTCAGGAAGCCTTGACTTTTAACGACTTGGCATCAAAGATAAATAATTTGAATACCAACGTCAAAGCGTCTTACGACTCCATAAACGACAGACTTTCTTTCTACAACAGCGACGGCGGTTCTGCCAACAAAATCGAATTTAAGATGAGTTCCGATACCGACACGGAGGAAGTAAAAAATCCTGCCGGAAGTACTACGGCAAAATTTTTCAACGATCTGGGACTTAAACAGTCGATTAACGGAACACTCTACGGTATCGGCGAAGAAGGCGGAACGACAACTACCACCGCGACCGAAACCGTTACGGAACCTTCAACGGATCCGGAAACCGGAAGCGAAATTACAACAACGACGACAACCGCCACAAACAAATTTGCCGCCGGTGAAACTATGACGGCAACCGGCATTGACGGAAATATCAGAGTTGACGGTATGGATTACAAGACTACGGACAATAAAGCGACCGTCGGCGGGATCACTTACACCGCAGTCGATGTCACTTCTTCCGCGGCTACGGTTTCCGTCACGCAAGACACCGACGCGATTATCGACAAGGTTAAATCTTTCGTCGAGGACTACAACAAAATGCTTGCAAGTCTGTATGAAAAATACGACGAAAAGCAGAACAAGGATTATAAACCTCTTACCGAATCTCAAAAAGAGCAGATGAAAGAGGAGGAAATCAAGAAGTGGGAAGAAAAGGCAAAAGCCGGTATGCTTTACCACGACGATTCCGTCCGCAAACTTATCGACAATATGCGTGACGCAATCTCTCAACCGATTGACGGCTTGGGCAAATACAATTCCGCATATATGATCGGCATTTCCACGACCGGCACGAAGGGTCAGTTGACACTTGACGAGGACAAACTCAAGGCGGCATTGGCGGAGGACAGCGACGCGGTTTACAACGTCTTTGCAAAACTTGACGCGAACGATTCGAGCAACGCCTCAAAGAGCGGTATCGCTCAAAGACTCAGCGACGTAATGGTTGACGGAATGAAACTCATCAAGGACAGAGGCGGCACTTCGACCGAAATCAACGACGACAGCGATTTGAGTACGCTCATGCGTGAACTTCAAACAAAGATGAGTAACTTTAAATCTATGATGAAGTCTTTTGAAGATAAGTTGTATAAAAAATATGACGCTATGGAAGTGGCTTTGTCGAAATTGGGCACTCAGCTTAACTACATTACCGGCGGTCAATAATTTAAAAAATTTTTAGGAATAAATCTGCAAATAATTGTGCGGAGGATGAAACTGTATGGTGAATGCGGCGGAAGCATACAAGCGTAACCAGGTGCTCAATGCACCTCCCGAACAGTTGACGCTTATGCTTTATAACGGCTGTCTGAAGTTTATCGACGAAGGGACGAAGGCGGTCGAAGAAAAAAAATACGAAGATGCGAATACTTTTTTGCAAAAGGCTCAGAGGATAATTTCCGAGTTCCGGTTGACGTTGAATATGGATTACGAAATTTCTCATCAGTTGTTGCCTCTCTACAATTACGTTTACGACAGATTGGTTGAAGGCAATTTGAAAAGCGACGTGTCCAAAATCACCGAGGCAAGGGATATTGTCAAAGAGTTGCGGGACGCTTGGGTCGGAGCGATGAAAAAGGCTCGTGAGGAAAAAGGTTTGGGCAAAGGCGGTCGAGGTTATGCTTGACGAAAAATTTGACGAAAAGAAAATTGATCCCGATGAAGTTTTGGCACAGGCAAGAAATTTGTGGAGCAAGTATTTTGATCTTACGAAAGAACTTCTGAAATTTATCGACCGGAAGGACATTGATATGTTTTTGGAGTTGGTGGATCAGCGCGGGCAGCTCATAGACAAAATGAAGGCTTTGCCGGAAAACAATTACAGGGATTCGGACGAATGTCAAAATTTGATTGAGCAGATTAAGCCGCTTGATATGCAGATCGGTTACAAAGCACGGGCGTGGCTCAATAAATCGCGGCGGCAAAACAGTGCGGTCAGGGCTTACGATTTGACAAATTCTTCTTTGGGTACACGCGGAACGGCATTCAATCGAGCGTATTAAAATTATAAAATCTTAAATTCACAAATCTCCTGCGACAACAGACGCAGGGGATTTTATTTACTTGCAAAAAAATAACCGGCGAAAATTTTTCTTCGCCGGTTGTCTTTTATTGTTGTATTCCGAAATTTTTTAAATTTTGAATTTGCCTATAACCGTCTGCATTTCCTGTGCCATCTCTGCCAAAGAACGACTTGCGTCCGCAATTTCGTGCATTGTCGCGGTTTGTTCCTGACTTGCGGCGGAAACGGTTTCCGATTCGCGTGCAACTTCGCGGCTCTTCACATTGATATTTTCAACCGATTTTGTGATAACGCCGGTACTCTCGACAAGATTTGCAACGATCGTTTCCATTTGCTCCGAACCGCGTGCAACTTCCGTAACCATTCCGATAATTTTTTGGAAAGTCTTTCCTGCACCGTCAACCGCACCTGTACCGTCGCGAACATTGTCAACGCCTTCTTGCATTGAGTGAACGGCATCTTGAGCCTTATTCTGAATTGAGCCGATAAGTTCGGAAATTTCACGGGCGGAAACTTGAGATTGTTCCGCAAGTTTCCGGACTTCGTCTGCAACGACCGCAAATCCGCGACCGTGTTCACCTGCACGAGCCGCCTCAATCGCGGCGTTCAAGGCAAGCAAGTTTGTCTGTTCGGCGATACCGGAAATTGCATCGACGATCTTGCCGATCTTATCCGATTCTTCGCCGAGTTTCGCGATGACATCTGCGGACGCACTGACGGAAGTTTCAATCTTCTTCATCTGCTCGACGGCATTTGCAACACTCTTGCCGCCTGCCTCAGCCTCACGATTGGTTTCTTCGATCTTGCCGGAAGATTCGCTCAAAGTGTCGGTAAATGTATTCATGTGATCTTTGAGTTGTTCCGCTTGAGCACTTGCGTTTTCGACTTCGCCGAATTGCTCCGTGCAGGCACCGGCAACATTTACAATGGAGTCGGCAACCTGGTTTATTGCTATGGTGGACTGATCCGCACTTGCCGTCAATTCCTCTGAGGCGGCGGCAACCTGTTCTGCGGAAGTGGCGACCTGCTGAACCATGTCATGAACATTTTTCTGCAAATTCATGACAGCCCTTGCCATAACTCCCAATTCGTCCGGGCGTTCCGTGTCAATGTGTTCCGTATCCTTTAATCTGAAATCGCCGGTGCCGAGAACATCAACCAATTCCGTCAAATATTTTATCGGTGAAATCATTCTGCCGGCAAGGAACACCGCCGCCAAAGTAATGAGAATTTCAAGAACCACGACGACTATTGCGGTGGTAATTACGCTGTTTTTAAAACTTTCTTCGGATCTTTCCTGCATTGCGGCAACGCGTTCATCAATGTAATCGATCCAAATACCGGTACCGATAACCCATTTGTAAGGATCAAATGATGCGGTATAATTGCGTTTCGGAAGGGGTTCCGTCTGATTCGGTTTTGCAAACATCAAATCGGTATAACCGCCGCCGGGCTTTCTGCCGTTTTCAATCATTTCTTTTATAAACTGTTTGCCCGTCGGATCCGTTGCGTTTATTCTGGATTTTCCTTCCGCATTTTGACGACCGAGAAGTACGACGTTTACGCCTTCATAAGTGTCGACCCAGAAATAACCGGCACCTTCGTCATAACGCAAATCCCTGACCAACGCCGCTGCCTCAAGTTTTGCCTGTTCTTCGGTTATCAAGCCGGCTTGTTGGCGTTTGTGAATTTGCCCGATCAAACTTATCGCAGTTTCCGTTTGAATTTTTAATTCTCTTTCAACGTCGGAGACCAACGTTTCCTTAAAAATTCTCACCTGCTCTTCTGCCTCGTCATGCATATCCTTCAGAAACACTGCGGATATACAAATCATTGTTACCAGAGACGCTCCGATCATCATCATCAGGAATTGCGTCTTCATGGACCTTAAACCCGCCATCATAAAAAATCTTCCTCCTTGCAGAGATTTGTTTTTTTGGAATTACGTTCTCCAAGCAATTTCCCTTAATTTTACATAGAGTATTCCGTAAACTTGCAAATTTTCCTGCGTGGTATCAATGAATTTTAAACGAACGGGGAAATTTTTTTTTACCTGTCGTTTGTTATTCCGGCGACGGCATGAGCGGAAATTCCCTGCTCCGTGCCGGTAAATCCCAAGCCTTCTTCAGTCGTCGCCTTGACACTTACAAAATTTACGTCGAGCTGCAAAATTTCGGCAATTCTCTTTCTCATCTCCGGGATATGCGGAGCAAGTTTCGGTTTTTGTGCGACGATTATGGAATCAATGTTGCAAATTTTGTAACCGGAATTTTTCAAAAGTTCGCCGGTTTTCTTCAGAAGTTCGCCGCTGTCGATATTTTTATAGCGGTCGTCATTGTCCGGAAAATGTCCGCCGATGTCGCCCAAAGCCGCCGCTCCCAAAAGAGCATCGATAATCGCGTGGATCAAAACGTCTGCGTCCGAATGTCCCGAGAGTCCGAGAGTGTGGGGAATTTCGACGTTTCCCAAAATCAATTTTCTTTCCGGGACGAGTTTATGAACGTCGTAGCCGATACCGAATCTTGTCATAATCTTTCACGCTCCAAAAGTGCCTCCGCAATTTTTATATCTTCCGGTGTGGTGACTTTTATATTTTTGTAACCGCTTGTCACGACTTTTATTTTTTCGCCGAGCCTTTCAACCAAACCGGCGTCGTCCGTGCCGAGAAAATTTTCTTCCGCCGCCTTTTCATACGCCCGCATTAAAATTTTTTTCCTGAATCCCTGCGGCGTTTGCACTTCGACCAATTCGGAACGCGGCGGAGTGCTTTTTACAAATCCCATATTGTCTACAATTTTAATCGTGTTTTTTTCCGGGACGGCCGCTATCGCTCCGCCGTACTTTTCCGCAGAGTCGATGACCGAATTTATTGTTGACAAATCGACAAGAGGTCTGGCGGCATCGTGTACCAAAATTATTTCGCTGTCTTCCGGCACAAGTTTCAAGCCGTTTGCTATGGAGTATTGCCGTTCACTGCCGCCGACGGTCACCGCCCAATTTTTCAATCCGTCCGTCGAATTTAAAAGTTTTTTCACCGTTTCGATTTCGTCCGCTCCGACAACGACTATCAGAAAATTTATTTTCTCGGATTTTGAAAATTGTTTGAGCGTGTGAATCAAAACCGGTTCGCCGGCAAGCGTCAGAAAATTTTTATTCGTCACGCCGTCCGGCAAATTGCCCATTCTGCGACTTGCTCCCGCCGCAGGAAATATCGCCGTAACCAT
>CAJOOE010000039.1 GCA_905236145.1 uncultured Selenomonadaceae bacterium | reverse complement strand
CGGGAAAGTTTGACAATGTGATGAATTTGGAACCGCTTTATATAAGAAGGTCGGAGGCTGAAGTCTTATGGGAACTTCGACACAAATAATTATCAGAAAAATGATACCGCAAGATGCGGACGCGGTCGCGGAGATCGAGAAGAAAAGTTTTCCCGTCCCCTGGAACAGAAAAATGTTTTGGGAGGAGGCATCGAATGAAAATGCCGAATACCTGGTTGCGGAATTGCCGGACGGAAAAATTGTCGCTTACGCCGGAGTTTGGATTTCATTTGAAGAGGCTCAAGTCATGAATGTCGCGGTTGATCCGGAATTTCGCGGCAAAGGCATGGGGCGGGAAATTTTCGCCGCATTGATTGAAGTTTCAAAAATGCGTGGAGCGACGGCGATAACTTTGGAAGTCCGACCGAGTAATTCCGTCGCGATAAAACTTTACGAAAGTTTCGGGCTGAAAAGCGTCGGTCGGCGAAAAAAATATTATGCGGACAACAATGAGGATGCCTTGATAATGTGGAATACAAAAATTTGAGGTTGCGTTATGGAAAATAAAAACGAATTGCCGCAAGTTGTGGAAATGGAAAAATCTTTACTCGGCGCACTCCTGCTGAAAAACGGCGAGGCCGTCGAAAAAGTGGCAAGCATAATATCGGAAGACGATTTTTACCGCCCGGAACACAGAGTAATTTACCGGACGATCCTTAAACTTCAAAATTCAAATACACCGCCCAACGTCCTTTCCGTCATCGAAGAAATCCGGGAGAGGGGCGAAATTAAAAAATTCGACATAAAATTTTTGCTGTCTTTGGCGGATATTGTCCCGACGACGGCTTACGCCGAATCTTACGCAAAAAAAATTCGCGAAAAGTCTTTGCTCCGGAAATTGATTGATGCCGGCGAAGAAATTACAGCCTCCGCATATAAAGATCAAAAGCCGATCGAAGAAATTTTGGACGACGCGGAACGGAAAGTTTTGTCGATAACTTCAAAAAGCGACTCCACGTCTTTTGAGGCTTTGTCGCCGATTATAAGCAGGACGTTTGAAAAAATAAATTACGTTTACGCTCACAAGGGCGGATTTACCGGGCTGGAAACCACTTTCACCGGCTTGGACAAAGTGACGAACGGTTTGCAAAAATCCGATTTGATTTTGATAGCCGCCCGCCCGTCAATGGGAAAAACCGCCTTTGCTTTAAATTTGGCGATGAAGGTTGCGAGAAAAAAGAACAAAGTGGCAATTTTTTCTCTGGAGATGAGCAAGGAACAGTTGGGACACCGTCTTTTGAGTGCGGAAACCGGGATCGATTCCATGAGATTGAATACCGGAGAAATGGCTCCGGACGATATGACGGAACTTGTGCATGCAGTCGAAAGAATTTCCGCAGACGAAATGTATATAGACGACACGGCGGGAATCAGCGTTATGGAACTCCGGGCGAAGGCAAGGAGAATAAAAAGCGAAGTCGGCTTGGATTTGATTGTAATTGATTATTTGCAACTTATGCAGGGAAGCAGGAATAAAGGCGGGGAAGTCAATCGTCAGCAGGAAATTTCCGAAATTTCCCGGAACCTCAAAAGTCTTGCAAGGGAATTGAATGTCCCGGTTATAGCTTTGAGCCAACTTTCTCGCGGCGTTGAACTTCGTGCAGAAAAAAAGCCGCAACTCAGCGATTTACGCGAATCCGGCTCTTTGGAGCAGGACGCGGACATTGTTATGTTTCTCTACCGCGACGAATATTACAACCCGGACACGGAAAATCAAAATATCGCGGAACTCATAATTGCGAAAAACAGAAACGGCCCCACGACGACGGTCAGACTTCAATTCAAAAAGGAATGTATGCGTTTCGGAACTTTGGAATTTGACCGGTAATAAGGCGGAAAGTAAATTTCCGGCGATGATGAAAAAAACATCTTACGACAAATTTGGGTAAATCCGTCGTGAGATGTTTTTTCGTGTGAAAATTTCAGCCGGCAATTTCTTCAAACGAACTCATAACAATTTCTTCCGGCACGTCGTCGAAAATTCCGACCTTCCCGATCTTCGTCGGCAATACCCAGTGAATTTTTCCGTCAAGCACTTTTTTGTCGTGCAGAGTGTAATTGTATAAATCTTCGACAT
>CAJOOE010000038.1 GCA_905236145.1 uncultured Selenomonadaceae bacterium | reverse complement strand
TAAGTTTGACTGTACCGCAAAAGCACCGGACAGATTATAATATCTGCGTTCAATTTTTCGGCAAGCGGTTTCATTGTTTCTTTGAGTTTGACCTTGCGATTTTTTTGCCGCAACTCCTGCCAAATCAAATTCATTTCCTCCGCCGCGTTTTTCGCGTCGAGATATTCGACGAGGTTTAAAGTCCCGTTTAAAGGCACATGAACCGCACGGGCGATTTTTGTTTCCAGAGTTTGACAAGTTTCCGAGTCCGGTTTTTCGCTCATAAAAATTATGGGGAGCCGCACCAATTTTACCGGCGTTTTCTCTGCGGCAAATGCAGACAAAGGAAAAATTATCGACACCGCCGAGAATAAAATCAACAAAATTTTAAACGCTTTCATTTGACGTTCACCCCGCTTGAAAAGATTGCCGACCGACCGGATAAAAAATCTAAAATTGCTCAAATTCGCAAGACACGGAAAAAGATTCTCCCGCCCGTGTGCCGTTCCAATTCTCAAGAAAACGATTGATAATTTTTTGAACTTCGTCGGCATTGCGTATGTTCCGGACAAGAGCGACATATTGATTGGTACTGCTCTGCGTCAAAACATCGGTCTTTCTCAAATTTTCGGTTATCATATCCGTACACATTTCGGACGCCTCGCCCAAAGTCATTTCGGAAACATTTCCCTTCTCCGTCAGCGTAAACAGAATAAACGCGGTACTGCCGTCCTCTCCCCGCCTGATAAATCTGAACACAGCCCGGAAACCTTCCATCGGCAAATTCAACGCTCCGGCAGATTGATTGCGTTCGTCCAAAATTCTCATCATATTTTCCAGGTCGGTAACGTCGGAAAATTTTTGTTTGTCGCTGAAAATGCTGTAACCGTGTTTGCCGTTCTGCTTGACGATGTAAAGGGATTTATCCGCTTTTTTGAAAAGGTTTTGAAACTCGGTACCCCACTGCGGGACGAAAACGCAACCGATCGACGCACCGAGAGGGATATTCATGTCCTCGCCCAAAATTTTTTTCGCGGACTCAACTATTTGCCGATTGATGAATTGAGTTTTTTGGGAAATCGCGGACTCTTCCAAAACGCCGTGACAAAATGCAATAAATTCGTCACCGCCCAATCTGCCCGCCAAGTCTGAAGGTCGCAAAGTCGAGCGGATTATATCGGCGAAACTGACCAAAATCTCATCGCCCGCCGCATGACCGTGCAGATCGTTCACAAGTTTGAAACTGTCAAGGTCAATCATCAGCAAAGCACCGGTTGAATTTTTGCAGAGTTTGCCGAGTTCCGCCTCCGACGAAGATTTATTTAAAAGTCCGGTCAGTTTGTCAATCCCGGCATCTTTCTTCAATTTTTGAATCTGTTCGACGGTCTGCAGAATGTTTCCCACGCGACGCAGGAGGACATCGGGACGAAAAGGCTTGCGAATAAAATCCATCGCACCGTTGTCAAAACCTTTGTTTTCCGTTTCTTCGTCGTGGTCTGCGGTCATGAACATAAAAGGTATTCTTTCGTGAAATTCGGATTGCAAAGTCGTCTGCAATTCATAGCCGGACATACCGGGCATACGAAGATCCGAAAGAATCATGTCCGGGCGTTCCTTCCGGTAAATTTCGATCGCCTCTTTGCCGGAAGATGCACAAAAAGTCGTATATGAGCCGGCAAGCATATTCTCCGTCATCATCAGCGAAACTATCATATCATCAACTATCAATATTTTTTTCAAAGTATGTCAGCCCTCCTTTTTGAGTTTGGTGCGTCAGTGCGTCAGGGATACCGTCGCATTAACGCTCCGACGCTCCGATTAAGCCTCCGTGATCTGTCTGAATTTATCGCCGTAAGCCAGTGCAAGATTTTTTCTCAAGTTCGCGAAATACTCAAGATTTTTGTCGTCGGTAACATATTTTTCCGCCGCGTCCCTCGCCGAAATCAAAACTTCAATATCTTTGAAAACGTCGGCAATTTTCAAATCCGGCAAGCCGTGCTGATTTTCGCCGAAAAATTGACCGGGCCCGCGTAACTTCAAATCTTCTTCGGCAAGTTTGAATCCGTCGTGCGTCGTTTCCATAATTTCAAGGCGTGACTTTGCAATACCTTCTTTGCTGTCGGAAATTAAAATGCAATAAGATTTTTCGGAGCCGCGACCGACCCGCCCGCGAAGTTGATGAAGTTGAGAAAGACCGAAACGCTCGGCATACTCCACGACCATCACCGTCGCATTGGGAACGTCCACGCCGACTTCTATAACCGTCGTCGAAACAAGGACGGAAATTTTTCCCTGCCGGAACTGCTCCATAATTTCATCTTTGTCTTTCGGCTTGAGTTTTCCGTGAATCAGACCGCAGGGAATACTTCTAAAAATTCCCGCACTCAATTTTTTGTAAAGCTCCGTCGCCGGCTCTATGTAAGTCAAAGTCCCCGACTCGCTGCGTTCTATCAGCGGACAAACTATGTAAGCCTGCCGCCCTTTCAAAATCTCATCCTTTACAAATTCGTAAATTTTTTTCCTGCTCCTGCCGGTTCTCGCTCTCGTATCGACAACTTTTCTGCCCGGCGGCAACTGTTTTATAAGTGAAACGTCCAAATCTCCGTAAATTGTCAGAGTCATTGTTCGCGGAATCGGCGTTGCCGTCATTACAAGCATATCCGGTATCATTTCGGCTTTTTTCTCAAGCATTGCCCTTTGAGCGACTCCGAATCTGTGCTGTTCGTCGGTGATGACAAGTCCCAAATTTTTGAAAGTCACGCCTTCCTGCAAAATCGCGTGAGTGCCGATTATAATGTCAAGTTCGCCGTCCGCAATTTTCTTGTAAACTTCCTCCCGCATTTTTTTTGTCCGTGTAATTTTCGCACTCAACAGCCCGACGCGAATATTTAAAGGCTCAAGCATACGGGTAAAAAGTTCGTAATGCTGTGTTGCCAAAATTTCGGTCGGTGCCATGAATGCACCCTGCCAACCGCCGGCAACGGCTTTGACGAGAGCCAAAAGAGCGACTGCGGTTTTTCCGGAGCCGACATCACCCTGCACGAGGCGACGCATCGGCAAACTTTTTTCCATATCCCGGCAAATTTCTTTGAACGCTTTTTTCTGATCCCCCGTCAATTCAAAGGGAAAACTTTCAAGAGCGGCTTTGACAAGTTTGCCGTTTTTCTTGTGAGAAATTCCGCGTTCTTCGTCTTGAGTCTGCCGCTTAATCAAAAGCAAGCCGCATTGAATACTGAAAAGTTCGTCGAATGAAAGCCGGCGGCGAGCGTCAAAAAGTTCCTCCGCGTCTTTCGGAAAATGTACTGCACGGGCGGCACGGTCAACGGAAATCAAATGCAAATCTTCCGTAATTTCCGACGGTAAAATTTCTTCGATCGGCGGCATCCTGTTAAGAAGATTTTTCATCGCCGTCCGGAAAAAAGTTTGATTGAGTGCGGCGGTTGACCTGTAAACCGGCATAATGCCCAACTCCGGTTGTTCGCCGGGTGCAAGGATAGAAAAAGAGTTCATGCTGCTTATCATCGGACTTCCCGACCACGAATCGCGGGTAACCTTGCCGATAATCACAAGCCGCATACCGGAAGAAAGTTTTTCCGTCAAATATTTTTGATTGAACCAGGCAATCCTCAAATGCCCGGTTCCGTCGGACAGTATCGCGTTAATTACGCTCAAACCCTGCCGAATGTCCCGGAAAGTTATGTTTGAAATTCTTCCGTAAACAATGGCGGTTTCTCCTATTGAAATGTCGCAAATTTTTGTAATTTGCCGCCTGTCCTCGTATGAACGCGGGTACCAAGTCAAAAAATCGTACATTGAAAAAATGTTGAGTTTCTCCAATGCCGCCGCTCTTCTCGGTCCCACGCCTTTCAAATACATTATGTTGTCGTTTAAATCGAATTGTTGAATACTCATTTTTCTGCACCGTTTCCCAAAAAATAACTTTCTCAAGAATTATAAACATTATCGGAAAAATTCGCAAGAAAAAAAGTGTTGTTTCTCGTTGACAACGGCTGCAACCGGCGTAATCCGGCACCGCCGTATCCGGGAAAAACAAAAAACGACGACGGGGAAAATTTTCCGCCAACCGCCGATTTTTGTTATTTTGCGTCGGACGAAGAAAAATTCTTTCTTCAGTGCGAAAAATATATTGTTTGATCGTCATTATCGACCGTTGTATATCTCTCGATAATTTCCGCCCAGAGATTTTGAGATTTCAAAATAAACTCTATGACTTCGCGAACCGCTCCGTTGCCGCCGACTTCATTTGCGACATAATGTGCCCGCTCTTTAACGTCCTCGCTTGCATTTCCCACAGCCGCACGAAAACCGACTTGGACGAAAACCGGCAGATCTATCACATCGTCCGCAACGTAAGCAATTTCTTCATCTTTCAAGCCGGTCATTTCTTTCAATTCCCTGTAAGCCCCGCGTTTATTCATGTGACCCTGCAGGACAATCGAAATATTCAATTCCTTTGCCCGGCGGGCGGTACATTCGGACTCCCTGCCGGTGATGATCGCGGTTTTCAGTCCGACGGTATGGGCAAGGGCAATTCCGAGACCGTCGCGACAATGAAACGGTTTGAAAACTTCCCCCGCACCGCTCAAATAAATCCCGCCGTCCGTCAAAACTCCGTCAACGTCGAAAATTATCAGCTTGATTTTTTTTGCCCGTTTAAAGGCATCTGCGTGAATTTTCATCGTAATCACCTCAACCGATTGTGCCGTGTTCTTTGATGTAGTTAATCAACCCGCCGGCTTTTGAAATATCTTGAACGAAACCGGGCAGAGGTTGGGCCTTGAAAGTGTCGCCGGTCGTTACATTTTCGATCGTCCCGGTTGCCGTGTCGATTTTCAAAACATCGTCGGCATGAATTTTTTCCACAGCGTCGCCGATTTCCAAAAGAGGCAGCCCGATATTTATTCCGTTGCGATAAAAAATTCTCGCGAAACTTGCGGCAATCACCACCGGGATACCGGACGCTTTTATTGCAACCGGAGCATGTTCACGGCTGGAACCGCAACCGAAATTTTTTCCTCCGACCATAATGTCGCCGGCTTTAACATTCGCGGCAAAACTTTCATCAATGTCAACCATACAATGTTTTGCCAATTCTGCCGGGTCGAAAGTATTCAAATAGCGGGCGGGAATTATAACGTCTGTGTCTATGTTGTCGCCGTAACGCCAAACTTTTCCTTCAACCTTCATTTTTTTACCTCCCAAAAATTTTATAATCAATCGTCTTTTGTTTAACGCTCAAATCAATTTTTCAAAGTGTAAATTTTTTTTCGGCTTTTGTCAACCGGCAACTTTCCGGATTATCGAATCGCAAACCGGGCAACACGGAGAAAAAATTTTTTCCGACAGCCTTATTGCCGGCAACTGTTGAAAAAATTTTTTCAAATGTTATAATCATTTTGATGACGGCACGACCGGACGCAAATTTTTGAAAAGTGACGAGGGATTTTATGAGATGATTTTTTCGCGTATCAAGAAAGACATTCGCGTCATATTTGAACGCGATCCTGCAGCAAAGAATGTATTTGAAGTTGTTTTCTGTTATTCCGGTCTTCACGCAATTTGGTTGCACAGGATTTCGCACACGCTTTTTAAAAACGGCTGGGTTGTCGCCGCCAGAATGATTTCAAATTTCTGCAGATTTTTGACGGGAATTGAAATTCATCCCGGTGCGACGATCGGCGACGGGCTTTTTATAGATCACGGAACCGGAATTGTCATCGGCGAAACTGCGGAGATCGGAAAAAATGTTACGCTTTATCAGGGTGTGACTTTGGGCGGTACCGGCAAGGAAAAAGGCAAGCGTCACCCGACGATCGGAAACAATGTTGTTATAGCCACAGGTGCAAAAGTTTTGGGATCTTTTAAGGTCGGAGATCATGCGAAAATCGGAGCCGGCTCGGTCGTCTTGAAGGAAGTCCCGCCTTATGCGACGGTCGTGGGTATTCCCGGTCGCGTCGTGGTTTTACACGGGACGCGGGTACACAATGAAGAGGAATATAAGCGGGCGTGGCTGGAATTTTGTGCGGCTCGCGGTTATGATGTCAACAATCCCCAAACTCGTGCAGAAATTTGCGACGAAATTGACGTTGACCTGGATCATGATATTTTGCCGGATCCGGAGAAGGAAATGCTTGAGATAATGTCCCGGCAAATTCACAGGCTTGAAAGTCGCGTTGCCGAATTGGAAACGGAATTATCTGCGACGAAGGCGGAAATTTCCCAAGAGTCCGGAAGAACTTCAAGATTGGAAATGGATTTGATTGACAAGCGGCAACGTGAAATTGAATCCGGTGTGAGCGAATAACCTCATCTCTTGTAAAAAAAATTTTTTTGGAGTGATTGCTGTGAATAAATCGGATTGGAGAAATTTTTTGAACGAAAAATCCGGTCAATGCAAAATTTTGGTTGTCGGTGACGTAATGATGGACAAATATTATTACGGCGACATTCATAAATTTGCAAGCGATGCCCCCGTCCCCGTTGCAAAAATTACAAAACGCAAAGCCTCACTCGGTGCGGCGGCGAATATCGCAAACAATCTCGCTTTAATGGGTTGCCGGACTTGGATAGCCGGTTTCGTCGGTGACGATCATAATTTTGAAACTTTGAGCGAACAACTCGACAAATTCGGAATAAACCGGGAAGGCTTGATAAAAACCGACAAGCCCACGACTACCAAAGTCCGGATAATGAGCCGATATAATCAAATGTTTCGCATGGATTTTGAGGACAATTCCCCGCACACCGACGAAGAATTTGAAATTCTCAAAAAATATGTAAAGATTCTTCTGAACGACAGCCTTGACGCGGTTGTTATTGCAGATTATGAAAAAGGAGTTTGTACGGAGCGTTTTTGTCACTCGGTCATAAAGGCGGCTCACAGTCACGGAGTCCCGGTTATCGTTTCGCCTTACGGGCAACAGTGGATAAAATACGCTCAAGCCGATTACATTATGCCGAACATTTCAAAGATCAACAAAATTCTTTTAAATCCGATAGAAGATAAGGACGATGAGGCTGTCGAACGTGCGGGACGTTACATTATGCGAAAGTTCAAAGTAAAAAATGTTTTGGCGACCCGGTCTGCTGAAGGGATAACTCTGGTTTCCGAGAAAAATACAACGCACATTCCGACAAAGTCGCGGGAAGTTTTCGACAGTGCCGGTGCGGCAGATACCGTTGCGGCGGCTTTTGCGATGGCTCTCGCCGGCGGCTTGAAACCTTCGGACGGTGCATTTATTGCAAATGTCGCGGCGGGAATTGTAATTTCAAAATCCGGAACTTATGCGGTCAGTCGCGAGGATATGCTTGAGATTCTTGCCGGTTAATTTTGAGAGGAAGTGAATTTTGCGGCGATGGAAATTTTTTTGCCGCAAAGACAAATGAAGTTGAAAATTTTTTTGGCGATTTTTCTGTTATTCTTTTTTGTACCGGGAAAAAGTTTTGCCGATATGCCGGAAATTTCCGCCGGAAAAACTTACCCCTATTTGCTTAAAGGTTATT